>JAHIYV010000070.1 GCA_018814635.1 Patescibacteria group bacterium
ACCCTTATCATTCATGGGAAAAGGGATTGGTTGAAAATATGAATAGATGGATTAGAGTATTTGTTCCAAAGAAAACCAACATTGGTTCAATTACAAATGAATAAGTTAAATCAATTGAGAATTGGATGAATTACACCCCCAGACAATGTTTGCAAGGATACACTTCTTATGAGAGAATGATGTTTAATAAATCAGATACTCTCATATCGTCTTTATTAGTTAGCCTGCCCAAAATTTCCGTATAGGGTGGTAGGGAGAGGATAACAAAATAACACCTCTTATAATATATTTATCCTTTTTACTCTTGCAAACAGATTCTTATCGTTTACAATAACTCAAATGACAAAAATAAAAGCCCAACAAAAAAATAAACCTCTAACTATAAGCGAAATGGAAGTTAATTCAAAAAAGCGAATAGCTGTTATAACAAGTGAGTTCAAAAAAGGTTTTGCTTTTATAAGAAATTATCCCAAATCAGTAACATTTTTTGGATCCACACGGTTTAAGCAAAACAATCCTTATTATAAAAAAGCAAGACAAATAGCAGAAACACTTTCCCGCGCAGGTTTTGCTGTGGTCACAGGAGGAGGTCCGGGGATTATGGAAGCCGCTAATCGGGGCGCAGTGGATGGTGATGGGAAAGAGCATTCTATTGGTTTGTGCATTAAATTACCACGAGAACAAACTACAAACCCTTATGTAATGAGAGGAATTGAATTTGAATATTTTTTTAGTAGAAAAGTTATATTATCATTTTCGGCAGAAGCTTATATTTACTTTCCTGGCGGTTTTGGAACTCTGGATGAATTTTTTGAGATTATTACACTAATTCAGACTGGTAAAATAGAAAAAGTTCCTATTATTCTTGTGGGGAATGATTATTGGAAACCCTTGGACGCATTTTTCAAAAAAACATTATACAAGAAAAATGGCACTATACATAAAGATGACATGAAGCTTTACACAATCACGGAGGACCAAAAAGAAATTCTTAAAATTGTAAAAAACGCGCCATTGCGTAGAGAATAAAAATAGGAAAATAGAAATATTATTTTTTCTTAGAAAGAAAAAACAAATTAGTTTTTAAAAAATAAATGAGCGAGGTTAAATGAGCGAGGTTGAACCTCGTTCATGTACTTGGAAACTAAGCTTCCAAGTACACCATCTATTTAAGGAGTCCTTTTATGTCTTCCATCAGTTTCTTAAGCGCTGAAGAAATAGTAGATAATCGCATTTTTGTATCTCCTACTCCTAATCCTAGCGCTGAGGAAGCAGAAGCTACTTGCATTCTTGCGCGATTTAATCCTAGTTCTTGGTGTTTTTTTACATTTATTTCCTGTATCCCAACCCAGCCACATCTGCCTTTGCCATAATGAGAAGAAACATAATCAGGAGAAGGAAAGTCTGTTTTTAGATATTTGAAAGGAACATTTCCTTTATATGTTTGCATTTCTTTTGCCCCAACATTACTGACGATTTTTGTCCAATTTATTTTATCTTGAGAAACATAAATATCTCCTCCGCAATTTGGGTCATAACCATCTCCTACCCATTTGTAACCTATTTCGTAATTTCCAGTTATTTCATTCGCATATTCAATTAAAGCGTTTGCTTTCCACGCAGCTGGATACCACCATCTTTTGCTTGCGTTTGCGTCAACAATACTTGCAATTGGCCCTTGGCAATAACTTGAAGACTGGCACGCGCTCATTCCATAGGGGGTTACAGTTTTGACGGTGATTGAGGGTTGGGGTGTTGGCGCGACAATACTAAATGGCGCGTCGCTGATGTCATAATATCCAGGAATAGGCATTGTGGTATCAGTCACGAAATTAAGATAAATTTTATAGATTCCTTCTCCCCCTAAAACTAGATCATTTAATTTAGCTGGTACCGTCCAATTATAACTGGTTATTCCTGGGTCTATACTAGTAATAAAATTACTATTATTAAGATATGATATACCACTTGTTATGTCACCTAAAGTGATTACTGTTGATAAATCTATATCAGCAGATTTCCACCTAATCTCATATGTCTTTCCTACTTCTAAGGTTTCTCCTCCATTCGGAGAAACCACTGTGATTAATGATTGAGACGCAGATGCGACAATACTAAATGGCGCGTCGCTGGTATCGTGAACATTAGGATCTGTTGTGGTTATGCCATCAAGCGTACAAGCTCGTTCACTGTTTTTTGTCATACAAATAAGCCTCATTTTATAAGTACCAACCGGTATACTTGTTGGAATTGTCCACTTATAAAAACCATCGCCAGGATTTACACATGGACTGTTATTCCCTCCACAATAATTCTCAATAATAGTTCGAATATTATAACCGGTTGCTTGATCATTTAAAACCGCTCCCATAACAGCTTCTGAAGGATAATCTTTTGCGTTCCACCTAATCTCATATGTCTTCCCAACTTCCCACTTCTCCCCGCCGTTTGGTGAAGTTACGGTGATTGAGGGTTGGGGTGTTGGAGTCCAATCTATTCTAACTTCATCAAAAGCCCCGCCTTCAATGCTTTGGGTAGAGGCACACACAAGGTTTATATACGCATTAGTATTGCCATTAGAAGGTGTCGCAAGTTGTATAAAACGACTACCTGATGGCGGTAAATTATTTATTTGCTGACCTACCTCCCCCATCCCTAATGTGCCATTGTAAAGCGAGCATTTTTCCGCGTTAGATGTCCAAGAAACATTGTAAGCGCCTCCACCAGCTGGAATTGTAACCGGTCCATCTATATTACCTAGTTTGAGATCCACGCTAAGATAATCTTTTCTTAACAAGGTGAAAGGATTGTCGCTTCTATCCCATTGTCCTGTTTGATTGTTTACTACGCGAATATAGTAATCACCGGGCGCAGTAGGATAGGTGCTACCGTTACAGGAGTCAAGATTTCCTTGCCAATGAATGGAAGCCTTGCCACAATCTTTAACTTGCCCCATAGAAATATAGTTTCCATAAACTAGTTTGTCTAAATAGGCGACTACATCTCCAGATGGATTAACATTTGGATTATAGTTATAAGGAGACCATAAAATAGAGTGAGTACTTCCTAATTGCCACTTCTCCCCGCCGTTTGGTGAAGTTACGGTGATTGAGGGTTGGGGTGTTGGCGGCACAATACTAAACGGACTATCACTAATATCGGTTACGGACCCTCCTCCTGTTTTATAGCCAATAATGTAGATTTTGAAAACATTATTTGCTACTTCATTGCTAAAAATTGTTTCTGATGGATACCAGTAATAGAAATAATTGCCCCCGCTTGTAGGCATGTCTGTAACTATCCACTTAAAAGATTTATCGTTTTTATATAAGGCAATTGAAACCTTCTCCATGTTGCCTCCCTTAGTAGCTCCTGCCCAATTAATAAAAACTTTATCGTTTAGATTTATGCTCTCCCCACCGTTTGGTGAAATTATTTGAATAAAATCATTAGCAGAATTAGCGGTAATTGCAACTTGATCATAAGCGCTCCCTTCTATCTCGTTTTTTGAAGTACAGTAGAGACTAAGAGCTTGGTCGTAAGAAGAAGAATTAGGATTCAATCTTATTGATCTGGTTCCTGCTGGTGGTAATCCTGATATTGGCTCAAGAATTTCATTAAAACTGGCTATACGACAACTTTCTGCATTAGATTTCCACGAAACATTGTAAGTAGCTCCACCTTCCGGAATTGTAATGGCATTATCAGAACCATTTATCATAAGATCGGCCCCAAGATATCCTTTTCTTATCAAAGTGAAAGGCCTGTCGCTTCTATCTTGCGCTCCTGTTTGATTATTTACTAAACGAATATAGTAACCATTGCCGGGTTGCGCTACATTACCGCTATTACATTTATCAAGAGACCCTTCCCAATGAATAGAAGCTTTTCCACATGCTACAATTTTACCTATATTAACATACTTGCCATTAACCACTTTTTCTAAATAAGCGGTAACTTGAGAAGATGAATTTATTAGGGTTGGTGTGTTTTCATACGGTGTCCACAAAATAGTGTGTGTATTTCCTAACTGCCACCTCTCCCCACCATTCGGTGCGGTTACGGTGATTGAGGGTTGGGTAGTAGTTGATGATTTATTCTCACAAACATCCATTGTGGAAACTTGTCCATATTTTTTACCTATATCTTTAGCGCAATAACCAGTGTTACAATCTGCGTCGCGATCGCAATCTCCTTCACCGACATTACCTTTGCACGACTGAGTCGCGTAATCCCAAGACCAAAGATTTGATGTATGGCAAGTTGGTTGAATGACATCATCTTCGTCTTGCGTTTCTGGTAATTGACTTTGGAGCAGTTTAATTTGTTGCAACAAAACCGCTAACTGCACTTGTAGTTCATCCAGTGTAATTGCCGAAGCAAAACTTGGAGCAATTAAAACTGATAAAATTATTCCTGTTAACAATATTTTTTTCATATATTTTTATACTTACTATTTAATAAAACTTTTAATAATACCTATTTGTTTATACTTATTTTCGACTTTTATAGTATACCCCCCCCCGCTACACAAATGCAAGTTTTTAGTCTTGTCTAACTAACAAATTAAGGTCTTGCGATGACCTTAATTTGAATTTGTGTTTTTCTTTACTTGCAAGTTATCCTAATATTGTTTTAAACAAATTAAGGTCTTGCGATGACCTTAATTTGAATTTGTGTTTTTCTTTACTTGCAAGCTATCCTAATATTCTAATATTGTTTTATTGCTAATTTAACAGCCATAGTACCATTTCCTATTTAGCTATTATACCCCCAACCTTCTTTGTAATACAAAGAAGGTGCTGGGTAAACTTTTTTACCACTAACTTGGAGGTTCAACCTCCAAGTCCAATTGTTCTTGTTCGACAAGAAGAGCGTTGATTATCATTTCAATATTGCCTTCTAAAATATTATGATAATTACTCCACGATTTTTTTATTCTATGGTCCGTAACACGATCCTGCATTTCATTATAGGTTCGTATTTTTTCCGATCTATCTCCGGTACCAATTTGTTTTCGTCTTTTCTGTGAATGTTTGCTGACTTCTTCTTCACGCGCTATTTCCTCAAGTTTTGCAGAAAGGATACCCATCGCCTTTTCTCTGTTTTTAAGTTGTGCGCGCTCACTAGTACAACGCACCGCAATTCCAGATGGTTTATGTAAAATGCGTACAGCCGTTTCTACTTTATTTACATTCTGTCCGCCAGCGCCACCGGACCTTGAAAAATCTATCTCTAAATCTACTGGATTAATGTTAACCTCTACCACAGTTCTAATAGGTAAAATTGCCACAGACGCCGTAGAAGTATGAATACGACCTATCTTCTCGGTTACAGGAACCCTTTGAATTCTATGTACACCTATTTCATACCGCAACTGTTTATAGACATCTTTTCCCGTTATTTCAAACGATGCTTCTTTATATCCTTTTTGTTCTCCACTTGTTGATTCGTGAAGTTTTTTGAATGACCAGTTTTGTTTTTCGGCATAAGTCTCATACATACACGCCAAAGTATACGCAAAAAGTGCCGCCTCTTCTCCGCCAGCGCCAGCGCGTACTTCAAGTACAACGGTATTTGGAAAATCTTGTTCTTTTTTTGCGCTCGCAAAAATCTTGTTCATTTGTTCTAGAATGTTCTTTTTTTCGTTTTCTAGTGTTTCAATTTCTTCACTAGCAAGCTCTTTAACACTCTCGTCTTGCTCTACCATGGCGCGCAATTCAGTCTCTTCCTTTGTCACTCGTTCGTATTCAGATGCCAAAAAACTAGTTTTAGAATTATCTTTATATTTTTGTAGATCCATATCCATGTTATTAAAAAACCAAAATTTTTAATATCTATATTTGTTTTATTGTACCAAACAATACAAGCTCTATACAAAGCTTGTATCATATTAAGTTTTTGACGCTTATTTTTTCTTATCTGTAGTAGCGGCCTCTGTGCGTTTTTTGAATCGCTCAACACGACCTTGGGCTTTCATAATTTTCCCAGAACCAGTGAAAAAAGGATGAGACGCGCTTGATACCTCAACTTTATATAAAGGATATTCTTTTCCATCACTCCATTTTTCTTTCTCTATGGTTTCAACAACAGATTTAATAAGAAATTTCGCACCATTGGAAATATCCTGAAAAATAACAAATCTATAATTTTTAGGGTGTATATCTTTCTTCATAACTTGGTCATCATACCAAAATAACAACTTTTTGCAAATTTTTTAGTAACATGCGCATACGGTGAATTCAAAATGAGCGAGGTTCAACCTCGCTCATTGCCACCTCGCTCATTGCCAAAACCAACCGTCGTAATAGAAGCAGAAGTTAAACCAAAACTAATACCGGTTTTTATGTGTCCATTCATAGAAAATGTAAAAATTAAAAATCAAAACCACACCTTTTTACTCATCATTTTGTCTTCAAGTATACATAAATATCTTCCAATGCGCGAACGGCATCCCCGACCGCGATATTATTTTGGTGGTAAAGTATGTTTGTACAATCTCCTGCCGCCCAAATACCATCCTCGTTTGTTTTTTGGTTTGTCGGATCAATAATAATTTGCTGGTAATCATTTAGTTTCACGATTCCTTGAATAAATTGTGTTGCTGGAACCTGTCCTATTTCAACAAAAACTCCTTGCGTTTTTTTCTCGGTAATTTTTCCACTCGCGCAATCTTTGTAAACAATAGATTCTACAAATTTATCGCCTTTAATTTCAAGGATTTGAGTATTATTCAACGCAACCATTTTTGGATTAGCAAGTATTTTTTTTACAGTAATTCTCTCTGCTCTAAATATCTGCTCATGTTCAATAAGCATTACACTTTTTGTATAAGCAAGAAGTTGCGCGGCGGTTTCAAAACCAGCATTACCTCCTCCCACAACAATAACATCTTTTCCGCTAAACATAGGACCCTCACAAGACGCGCAATAAGTTACTCCTTTGTGTTCAAATTTATCCGCGCCCACAATTTCCAATTTTCGTCTCTTACTTCCAGTTGCTATAAGTAAAGTTTTGGTGTTAAAAGATTGTTCATCATCTGTGATAACACAAAATCCTTCTTTTGTTTTTTTTACCTGTGTTACAAAAGTGTCTATTTTGATATCCAATATATCATCCGCGTATTCACGAACATGCGCTTCAAGATTTTTAGCAAGAAGCGCGCCTGAAATATGCGGAGTTCCTATCCAGTTTTGAATATCATTTGAAACCGTAGATTGTCCGCCAAAATCTTTAAGAATTAAAAGGGTTCGCAAACGCTTTCTAGCTGCAAAAACACTCGCAGCCACACCAGCAGGACCTCCTCCTATAATGATAAGATCATAATTCATATGGTGTTAGTATTAATTTAAAATGTAAAAATCAAAATGGAAAATGACAAAGAAAAAATGTTAAAAATAAAGGTTACATAAGTAAGTCGCTTCTCTTTTTAACATTCATTTACAAATCCTTGACTTATCCAAGGATTTTCCTTGGATAAATTATTTATTTTGAGCGTCTTAAAAACGCGGGTATTGCGCTCCAGTCATTATCATCGTTATCTACTGAACTAGCTTCGGCAGTGGTGTTTTTTTCAGTTTTTCTTTCATTCATCACTTGATTATAAATTTCTATTTTAACTTTTTTCTTTTCTTCTGTTTTATTTTTATCTTTGTCTTTGTCGTTTGTTGTATTTTCTAAATTTCTTTGAGTTAGATCTAACCCTTTATTTGGAAAACCTGACGCTATAACAGTTACTTTTACTTCGTCTTTTTTAAGTTTCACATCTTTAATAGCTCCAAAAATAATTCGCGCTTCACTATCTACTGATTCAGTAATAACCTTTGCCGCATCTTGAATTTCATGCATTGTCAAATCATCACCCCCCGCAATAGCAAAAAGTACTCCTCGCGCGCCCGTGATAGAAACATCCAATAGTGGCGAGTTTATCGCAGCATGCGCCGCGTCAGTAGCGCGTTTTTCTCCTGTTGCAAAACCAATACCCATAAGAGCAGAGCCCGCATTAGACATAACCGCGCGAATATCCGCAAAATCTACATTTATAATTCCTGGTGTTGTAATCAAATCTGAAATACCTTCAACAGCTTGTCGTAATACTTCATCACAAATTAAAAAAGCTTTTTCAAAAGTTGTATTTTTTTCAACAACAGCCAAAAGTTTATCATTTGGTATTACAATAAGCGCGTCAACTTCTTTTGTTAATTCAGCTATTCCTTGCTCGGCAATTTCCATCCGCTGTTTTCCTTCAAAAAAGAAAGGTTTTGTAACAACCGCGACAGTAAGTACTCCTTCCTCACGCGCAATACGCGCTACAGTTGCGGCAGCTCCTGTTCCAGTACCACCTCCCATACCACACGCAATAAAAACCATATCAGAACCCTTAATAACATTTTGCACTTCCTCTTTTGTTTCTTCTGCGGCGCGTTTTCCCATTTCAGGATTCATCCCAGTCCCAAGTCCGCGGGTAAGGTTTTTTCCAATATGAATTTTTTTCTTGGCAAGTGAATAGTGTAAATCTTGCGCATCAGTATTCATCACAACAAATTCAACACTTTTGACCTTTGATTGTATCATGTGGTTTATAGCATTACCGCCAGAACCCCCAAGCCCAATGACTTTGATTCTAGCAAATGCTTCCACTTCAGGATCTACTTTTGGCATATTATTTCTTTTTTGTTAAACATAATAAACATCTTTGATTGCTATTGATTACTATATTTAGCAATTATACCAAAAAATAAAAATATAACAAACCTTGACAACCACAGTTTGCTGTTGGGTGATTTTACTTCTTTATTCATCCTACCCGCGCCTCTGAAGTTGTTCGTTTTTAGCTAATAATTCTACGCCAAGACAAGGAAAGGATTATCTTTTCTCTTTAATATATTAACAGAACTTTTCATATTTTCAATCAAATTACGGTAACCGTTTATTATTATCTATTATGCCTTTTGTATTTCAATATCCCAAGCTTCTTGAGGTGTTTTGTTTAAATAGCGTGATAGTGGCAACAAAAAAAACACTTTGCTTTGGGTTATAAAAAACAACAACATTATTTTTAGACCAAATGCATGTTTTTTTGCTATCGCGTAAAACTGTGTATTTGGGAGATTTTAAATAAATCTATTACGCATCCTTTATTACCATGATTACAATCACTTGGAAACTAACAAGTGACTATGATTGGAAGTCTCACTTCCAACTTCCAATCATTAAACATCTTCTCCGCAATTTTCTGG
>JAHIYV010000071.1 GCA_018814635.1 Patescibacteria group bacterium
GCCAGATAAATAAACTTTATTTAATGGGTCTTGTTGTTTTGGTTCTACTTTGCCAAAATCACCTTCTAATATCATTGAAAGGTACCCTTTAATAACTGTTAGAGGGGTTCTTAATTGATGCGAAGCGATTGAGATAAATTCACTTTTGGCCTGGTCCAGCCGCATTAATCTTTGGTTTGCCACAAGAAGATCTTGTGTCGCTGTGTGAATTTCTTTTTTTAATTTAATGTTAAAATTTTGAGTTTCTTCATAAAGTAAAGCGTTTTCTATCGCGACAGCCACTTGTGAACCAGCAACCCTTAACACCATAAAATCTTCATCATTATACATATCCCCTGTTTCTTTCTGTCCCAAAGCTAATAATCCAATAAGTTTATCTTTAGCGTTCAATGGCACCAGAACTGCTATCTTTAGACTGCTCAACAAATCAATAAATTCTTTTGTGTTTTGATTATATTCCGCGTTTCTTATTTCTTCCGTAACAATAGGTTGATTGTTTTGAATAAATTTTTCATGCAAATATTTATTACTTTGTACTTTTTTGTGTTCTCCAAAATTAATACCATTACTGTATAAAATAGAATATTTTCCTGTTTTTTGATTATATTTCCAAAATTCAAACACTTTAGTATGAAACGAGTTTGATAAGATATCGTGAACAAAGGTATAAATTTGATTTATTTGTAAGCTGGTTCGCAATTTATCGCTTAGTTCAGCAATCACTTCCCGGCTGTCGTAAAGAGATGTGAAAAAATATCTGTTTGCTATTTTATAAAAATAATCTTTGATTGGTGTGAATAAAAAAATTGCTGTGATTAAAATGATCAAGTCCACCCAGTTCCAATTGGCAACATCGGTGAAAAACGATAAGATATATTTAATACCCATTGCCAAAACCAAAACAACCACCAAAGAAGCGATATAAACTGTTGACTTCCTCAAAACAACCTTAATATCCATCAACCGATAACGAACAATCGCGTAGGCGGTTATCACCGTAAAAATTACCCCCGAAATATACGCAAAAGGATAAATTCCTATACCGTAAGCTGGCAAATAAGCTAATGATCCCACACCAGAGAGCAAGAAAAAGCTAATTATTATATATTTTGTTTGCTGTTTTTTAATAACTGAAGATAAATTTTTATAAAATTTTAGAATGTGAACGAACCAAAGAATTATGTATATTACAAAATAAATTAAAAAAAGATGGTGAAAAAACTGCGCTTTAGCGTGTACTCCCCATTTATAAACAAAAAGATCGTTCACGAAATATTGCGTTCTACTTAATAATAAAAAACAAAAAGACAAAAAATAACCAAAATAAAGTAAAAATTTTGCTTTTTTTTGTACATAAGTTAATACGAAATGAAACGAAAATGCTGGTATAAAAATGACACTTATATAAATAAACCTATCCCAAAAAATCGCGGCCTCCTGAACGCTTTTATTCAAAAACATCATAAATGTGCCTGTAAACCAAACGGTAAAGGTTAGTGTAAGCAAAAAAAATATAAAGTTAATTTTACATTTTTTATCTTTTAAAAAAACCAATAATCCTAAAATAAAGACAAAAATTGCGCTAATTAAGGGTAAAAAATTTACATAATTCATAATAATATTTTCAATAAATTCAATCCCATTATACAGTATTTTCAAAATAAAAGAACCGGTTTTTGTAAAATGTTGTACATTTACATCAACCGGCTCTAAGAACCGGTCTTTGTAAAATGTTGTACATTTACATCAACCGGCTCTATAGCATCGTAGTAACTCGAGATAATCCTCCCAAGGAGGGTTGCCAATCAACTTTCACGGCTTGTTGTTGTGCTACTTTTTGTAGCACACTTGCTTGACTGACAACTTCTTTTAACGGTACATTAAAACATGTTAGGGCATCATGGGAAAACCCCCATTTTTTTGCCCTTTGTTTTGTTATTTGGACATGGTCCAGATCAACTGGGCCAACATAGTTGTCAAAATCCTGGGCCAGCGCTTGCAGTACTGTTTCTACAAAACAAGCATACATAATCCCAGGATTTAATCGCATCCAACACTGAATATCGATAGAGTGGCCATTTTTCTTTTCAAACCCCCCATCTACCCTCACAATATTATATCCTTGTTTAATAAGGTTCCAGTATTGCTCAGGAAACAAATTGTATGGTTGCCCAAGATCGTAAAGATAGTAGGCGCGACCAAGCTCTATCATCTCTTCGGTGATAATGCTCTCGGGGGAAGAAGTCGTTGCAATAGCCAGTTGGCTATTGCCTAAAGCTTCTTTCATATCAGTGGTAATTGTAATTTTATTACCACTTTCAACTTGAACAGCTTTTAGCCGTTTTACGCTTCTGCCCATCGCAATAACTTTATATCCTTGTTTGGTTAATAATAAAGTCATTGCCCTCCCAATTTTGCCGTAAGCCCCGATAACAGCAATCACGGGATTTTGCAGTTGGAATTGCTTTTCCATCGTTTGAATTCCTGCAATTCCAGACGCGACGGCATAGGCGTCTCCGTGTGTGACTGCAATATGCACCCCGTGTTTTTTAAGATACTCCCCTTCGTTAGTAATGAACTTGGCAAGAGACCCAAGTCCAATTATTTCCACACCCAACTCATTCTGGGCATAGAGACAAGCCTTCAAAATGGTTTCTTTAGCAAGTCTTAGGTGTTTCCTTGAAACCACTTGTTTGGCCGTTAACCGCACAATGATGGTGTACCCTTCTGCTTTGTCGAGGACATGATATTTGGCGACACACCAAAATCCCCACCCCTTTTTTGCTAACCAGATAAAAATCTGGTCCCATAACCATAATGGCAATATTCGCCCTATTATGGGGTGGAAATCTTTTAGCCTAACATCTTCAGTTTGAATGATGTTAGTCACAAAAGCGAACTTGACTTTTACTTTTTCTTTAACCCCGCGCCGAGACGGAGTCTGCTTTCCAAGCACCGTTTTCATTTTCTCCGCCTCCTTTTCTGATTTTTACTTTTTAGAAACTAGAAATATCTCACTAACCCCAAACCAACCATATATCCCTGGAGACTTAGATCTCCCGCAGAGATATTTTGTGGCTCGGGAGGAATCTTTCTGTCGGCCCAAAAATATCC
>JAHIYV010000140.1 GCA_018814635.1 Patescibacteria group bacterium
GCACCTTGAAAATAAACCCATTGGATACCTCGGCTCTTTCTTGGTCGGACTGGCCTTTGCCGCCGGCTGGACTCCCTGTATTGGCCCTATCTTAGGCTCTATCCTTATTTATGCCTCTACCGCAGAAAATATCCACACAGGTCTTGCCCTGCTTGCGGCCTATTCCCTTGGCTTAGGGATTCCCTTTCTCCTTGTTTCCTTAGGGCTTCCCACCTTCCTAACCCATTTTAAGTGGGTCAATCGCCACCTGAGGACCATCTCCATTGGCAGCGGCATCCTTCTTATCTTAGTGGGAATAATCATATTTACCGACAATCTCGGACCAATTTCCGGTTACCTGACCGAGCTTTTAACCCCTTTGGAGTAAACAAAAGGCAATATGAGACTAAAGAATGATCGGGAAATATTATCAAAAGTGGACTTGAGGTCGCGGCATTAAAAACCCATTTCCACCTACGCCCGTGGAAGTGGACGATTAAAGAACAGGAACAGGAAATGGATAGGATAAAGAAATTTTTTAGCTCAACAAGGTTGGCCGTCGTCTTATTGGTCATTCTGGCCCTAACTTCGATTATGGGGACCATCATTATCCAGAATGGGCCGCAAGAGGTCTATGTAGATAAATATGGACCGGGTCTATTTTATTTCTTTAGGCTCCTTTCGCTGACCGACCTTTATCATTCCTGGTGGTTTTTGGGCATCCTGGCTCTTTTAAGCATCAATCTTGGTTTCTGCTCCCTTAACAGGCTTCCTTCTCTCTTAAGGCTGTTTGCCCAACCCAAAAAGGGGGTAGGGGATCAATATATCCTTGGCCTGCCATTAAAGAAAAGGGCCGTCTATTCCGTAAATACGGAGATGGCCTCTAATCTCTTGAGAGAAAGGCTTGAAGAGAAAAATTACCATCTCCTGCTGACAAGCCGGCAGCCGGCAGAGGTGAGCCTCTTTGCCGAAAAGGGAAGGTTTGGCCGGCTTGGGCCGTATATTACCCATCTAAGTATTCTTCTCATTCTCTTAGGCGGAATGATTGGCGGCCTTTTGGGGTTTAAGGAGTATGTAGAGATAGATGAAGGGGATACCGTTAGTATCCCGCATACCGGATTTCGTCTGCGACTGGAAGATTTTGCCCTGGAATATTACCCGGATTCTAAGATGCCCAAGGATTACAAGAGCGCCTTAACCATTATTGACGGGGGCAAAGAAGTCTTAAGAAAGACGATCGAGGTCAATCATCCCTTAATTTATAAAGGCATCTGGTTTTACCAGTCAAGCTATGGTCTGGGCAGGGTAGAGACGCTAATCATTAATGTGGCTAAGAGTGACACCAGGCCTGGCCAGGATTTCAGAGCAAAAATAGGAAAGACATTTGACATCCCGGGGACAGACCTTAAGGTCAAGGTGGCCCGATTTGTGCCTGACTTTGTGATGGCAGGAAGCGAAGTTTACTCCCGCTCGAAAGAACCTGACAACCCGGCGGCCCAATTAGAGGTGTATGAGAAAGACAAACTTAAGCTAACCCAATGGATCTTCTACAAGTTCCCGGATTATCATCAGAACCAGGAGATAGACCGGCAGTTTAAACTCAGCGGATTTGAGGCTTCTCACTACAGCGGACTTGAGATAGTAAAAGACCCGGGGGTAGCGGTGGTCTGGACAGGCTGCGGACTGTTAGTGGCCGGATTGATGGCCACTTTCTTCATCTCCCATCGCCGGCTGTGGGTCATCTTAAGAAAGACAGGCGAGAAGAAGACTCTTGTCTTAATTGGAGGCAAGACCAACAAGGACAGGCCCGGATTTGAAGAAGAATTTAGTCAGATAATAGATCATCTCTTCGGAGGCAATCATGGATAGTTTCCTTTTATTTGGAATTGCCTTGGCGGCATACGGACTAAGCGGCCTTCTATATCTGTTCAAGAAGCCAGGCTCCGGCCGGCTAATAATGATAACTGGTCTAATAGTCCAGACCACCGGCTTAGGCATAAGAGCAGTCAAGGCCGGCCACGCCCCATTCACCAATCTCTACGAGTCAATGCTCTTCTTCTCCTGGTCAATGGTGGTCGTCGGTCTCTATGTTGAGCGTAGATACAAGACAAAGATTGCCGGCCCAATCGTTGTCCCCATGGCCTTTTTGGCCACAGGCTATGCCCTGCTGCTCTCCCCGCAAAGCAAAAGGATCACCCCGCTAATGCCGGCCTTGCAGAGCCATTGGCTTGAGATCCATGTCATCACCTGTTTCTTAGCCTATGCCGCCTTTGCCCTTGCCTTTGGGGCCGGGATCATCTATCTAATCAAAGAACGAAACCAAAAGACC
>JAHIYV010000072.1 GCA_018814635.1 Patescibacteria group bacterium
GAAGAGGTGCGACCCCATAACCTTTTAAAAAAAGGTAAGGGGTAAACCTTGGTATCGTAAATTTTTTCAGAAAAATATGGGATGAAGATGGGATAAAATTGCTGAAGTTATTTGCGTATGAGTCCTTAGTAACAAAACCCAGAATCTATGCAAGGGGCTGGAAAAAGAAATAACCTACCGAACTTTTTCAACAACTTTTTCAAATGTCTCGGTATGATTCTCAGCGAGATCGGCGAGCATTTTTCTGTTTATTTCAATTTTATTTTCTTTGAGCGCGTAAATGAATTTGCTATAAGACAAACCAAGTGGTGTTACCGCTGAGCTAATTTGTACTTGCCATAAGCGTCTAAAATCATTTTTTTTCTTTCTGCGATGCGCGAAAGCGTGATTACCGGCGTGCCTAATTGCTTCTTTGGCCTGCCTTTCTTTTGCACTTCTGCCAAAACGAAACCCCTTTGTTTCTTTTAGGACATTACGCCGCCTCTTTAATGAAATTGTGCCTCTTTTAACTCGTGTCATAATTTTTTATAGTAATATAATAATATAAGTGTTAATTTGTATGCTAGTTATACGCCGGGCAAAAAACGCCCTAATTCTTTATTGGTAAATTTCAATTGCCCCCCCCTTTTTCGCGTTAGTTGTTTTGTCCTCCGTTCTTTTGCGTTAAAATGATTACCGCCCGGAGTTCTTGCCACCAATTTTTTGTTTTTTGTAACCTTTATTCGTTTTGTGAATGATTTATTTGTTTTCATCTTGTTGTTTATTTTTATCTATTTTCTCAATAATCACCGTAAATCCTTTTGGACTTCTTTGTGGATTAACCACCACTTTATAATCTACTGTAATTAAATTCAAAATACGATTTAGTCTTTCTTGTTTAAAAGAGTCTTCGGTATATTTTATTCTTCCGACTAAAAACAAATCAATTTTTACACGATGACCTTTGTTTAGCCACTTAGAAACATTAGTTGCTTTAAGATTTAAATCATGTTCACCTGTCCCAATTTTTATTTGTATAACTTTTGTCTCTACGCTATGAGCTTTTGCCTTAGATTCTTTAGCTTTCTTTTTTTGCTCATACTGAAATTTACCATAATCTGTTATTTTTGCAACGGGTGGCACAGAATCTGCTGATATCTCAATAAGGTCAAGATTTTTTTTCTCTGCCAGTTTAAGAGCTTCTTTTAATGACAATACACCCAAATTTTCGCCATTATCATTAATAATACGCAATTCAGATGCTCTTATAAAATTATTTATTTTTAATCTTTGTTTCAAAATTTATTTCTAATTTTTACAGAATCCCTATTGTTTCAAAATTCATAATATTCTTCCTGTATTTTAATTATACCACAAAAAGATTTCTGTCGCTATTTTTTCCCTATTTTAAAACAGTTCATAAGTAAATGGGCAATCTTTGGGGGCCGTTGGGTATGTTTCGCCGGGGTCGCAAATACCATTATCACGAGTTGATTTGATGGTTACACTCTCTGAATGAAGTGAACTATCTAAACCAGTACAATTAATGGTATATGTATATTCATACGGAGGAGGCGGTGTGTTTGAAAAGATCGGGGTATGTACCACTGAACCCGGTGTTGAAGAGAAACCTAGATCTGTTGGTATGCCTGAACAACTTGCCATATTATCCGGAATCCATTCAACAGTTACAGATTCACCCGGATAAATAGGGTTATAATCATCAACAACAACATTGTTTAGATCAACAACGCTTAGAGATAGGGTTGATGAAGATTTCTCTGTTACAGTTGCGCTGTCTGTTATACTACCGCCTGGACCAGTACATGTGAGAGTGTATGTTCGTGGTAAAGAAGCAGGACTATCAGGAAAAGAGCCACTTGTAGGATACGCGCCACCTAGACTACCTACACAATCTGTAGTATTAGTTGATGACCATGTGACTGTTGTTTGTTCGCCTGAAAGAATAGCTGTTGGATTAACTGAAATTGTTAGAGTTGGAGGACTTATTGGAGTATAAACACAAGATCCCGATACACATGTATCAATCGTAGCTGGATTGCTGTCGTCGCAAGTTTCTACTAATTCCTCTTCTGTGGAAGTATTGTCATAACAAGAACTTCCCGCGCATCCTCTTTGATGAACGACTCTTGAATGATAAAGGCTATCATCTGCTTTACAATAATTTGCTCCCCAAGCTCCCGTGCTATTATCTCCACATTCTTGCTTTTTGTCCTCTCTTGTCCCACAAGAATCATACCAATAAACATCATTATCGTAGCAAGCAGAAGAAGAGTGGGTAGAACAAGCAGTATTATAAACACAAGCTCCAGCTTCACATGTATCAATCGTGGCTGGATTACTGTCGTCGCAAACAGCGCAATCAACTTTTATTATTCGTGTATTTGTTACCAAATAAGTGCAAGAACTGCCAGAACAAGTATAATTTCTGTATTCTTGATTTTGATTTTTGCATAGTTGGTTGCCATTGCAGACTGAACCATAATGACCGCCTATGTCATACCACCCGTCTTGGGTATTACAATTTTGTACTAATTGATCATCTGTCCATCCCAGCTCAGTTTCTATGCAAACATTACCAGTGCAAACACCATGGTACATCCTGTGCTTTCTTAGCTGATCGCCAGAACAATAATTAACAAAATCATCATAACATCCTGTGTTGGTACAACAATATGTGCATCTTGTTGCATCATTATCGTGCCAATTTTGTCTGATGTCGCATGTATTGTTATCTCCTGTGTTGGGAGGTGTACTATTATTTTCCCATATATCTTTTAAGCTATGCCCACAAAATATATTTGAATTTACCAAAAAAATATTATTGCCCCTATTATAATTTAGCATATAAAGACCATACCTATCGTTATTCGTAACATTATTATCAACAACAGTGCCACTGGCTGGACCGTGAAGATACATGCCTACATTGCTACCAAATCTTACTATATTATCAATTATTGTATTATCTGGCATACTGCTAAAACCACTAGCCCTAATGCCAACATCACTAATAGATTCTACTGTATTTCCTATGATTGTATTGTTAGATATCGCAGAACCAATTATAATATTGATAAAAATACCTTGGCCATTACTAATTACAGTGTTATTGCTAATTATATTATTTGAAGATCCAGGAGCTAAATTAATGCCAGTGCTAAATCTTGAGATTTTACAATTCTGTACTGTATTAAAATCGTATGCACCTAAATTAATGCCAGTGCCGCTATAACCCGAACATGTATCATCGGTGATATGATATCCTTGACAATCAAAAATAATTCCACTAGAAGAAAATGTTATGCCCGAAAAAGGACAACCATGCTTAATTAAATCTTCTGTAACTTTTACTACATCACCCGAGTTTGCATTAGCAATAGCATCATTGCAATTTATTAAAGAATCGCAATAATAAGTTGCCGCGCTAACAGGGGAAGCAAAGAATGTAAGACCAAAAAAGATGAATATGCCAAAAAGAAAAAAGTATTTGTTTTGTGTGTTGCTCATAATTATTTATATTTAAATTCTCTTCTTGTTATTTTATAACAATGACTAATATAGTTTTTAAAA
>JAHIYV010000073.1 GCA_018814635.1 Patescibacteria group bacterium
CCCGATAGTACTTTAGCGCTCGCCAGTTACCTTCCTGAAATCCTACGCCAGTGCTAGAATCTGTGAACACATCGCCTGAGCTTGTTTCTTCTTCTTCTTGTTTGTTATTTGGTAGGTCATTCATAATATTTACATTTTAACTCATTTTTATAATTTAGCAAGTTTATTTAGTTCTTTGAATTGCAAAAAAATAGTTGAAGCTTGGCAAGAAACCCGGCCTTGTCTTACTTAGTCTGGTTTTAGGTATTCTGGGGCGTGGGTTGGCATCCAGTCTAAAAGTTGTCTCATAATATATAGCGCTCCTATTGTATTGTCGCGAGGGCCACCTTCCATCATCACGACGAAAGCGTATTTGGGTTGTTCGTATGGGAAAAAACCTATAACCCATGAATTCACTTTCTTTTTTGTTGTACCTAGTTCAGCAGTTCCAGTTTTTGCGGCAACTTTTACTTGTTGAACGTTAAGACCTCGCGCTGTGCCATCTGTTACCGCTTGCCTCATTCCTTCTTTTACAATTTGAAAATGCTGTTTGCTTATTTCGGTAATTTGTTTGATTATATTTTTTTGCGTTCCAATATACGGTGTTACAAGCGCGCCATCTGTAGCTAAACCACCGACTGCGCGTACCATTTGGATAAGAGTAACCCCAAAACCATATTGACCTATTGCTGTATGATATGTGTCGCCAATCCTCCATGGCTCGTTATCAAAATTTTTCGCTTTCCACTGAGGATTCGGAATAACACCTTGTTCTTCATTGGGCAAATCAATGCCCGAGAGCTCGGCAATTCCAAACATTCGCGCGTATTTTTCAATATTTTTAATACCAATACCCTTTTGTTCTTCAAAACCTCCGCCAACCTCATAAAAATAAACATTTGACGAAACAGCAAGAGCATCTTTTATATCAACCCACCCATGCGCCTTCCAATCTTTGAATACAGTTTTAAGTTCGGGATTCCATTTATTTGGTATTGTTATTGAGCCAGTACTCAATATTTTTTTTTCTGGCGTGACAACCCCTTCAGTAAGCGCTCCCAATGCGACAAAGGGTTTAATGATAGAGCCGGGTGTATATCTACCAGAAATAGCTCTATTAAAAAAAGGTTTTTGCTCATTAGCGCGATATTCCTTAATAATTTTATTGTTCTCTTCCCCCACCATTACATTTGAACTATATTCAGGGTAACTGGTAAGCGCGGAAATCGCTCCGTTGTTTACATCCATTATTATTCCAGCGCCACCACTAAACTCTTTCTCAAGAGCAAGCTCTTTTATTAATTCAAATAATTTTGTTTGGATTTTTGTATCAATTGTAAGTGATAAATCTTTACCTCCCTGTGGTGGCTCAAGGATATTTTGAGACTGAATTTCCATCAACGCGTTTCTTTCAACAATTTTTAGGCCCGGCACCCCATTTAATATACTATTGTATATTTTTTCTACACCAGTGTCTCCTTGGTATTCAGTTGAATAGTAAATACCACTACTATCTGCTTGTGGATATTTTGTATAGCCCAAAATATGCGCAAGTCCGGAAGTGGCAGTATAGGCTCGTAATGCAAAATCGGCTTTTTCATTAGGTATATTCCATGCGAGAGGTTGTTGGTCTTTGTCAAAAATTATTCCGCGACCTGCAAAGAGAAGCGCGTATGCCAACCTGTTATTTTCACTTTGTTGCGCATACATTGCTCCATCGCGAATTTGTAAAATTCCAATACGCAATAAAAAAACCAAAAGAATGAGAATAAAAAATCCCCCCAAAAGATAAAGGGGTGTTTTAGAAATTGGTTTAACAAGCCGTCCTTCAAATTGATAAACATCAAACTCCGGTAAATTACTGGAATCTAAAAAAATTTCATCTGGATCAATATCGTCATAATTATAAGAATGAAAAAAACGACCCTGTAAAATGCGTTTCCATAAATTATTTTTCATAAGGGTTTAGAAATAAATAACTTGTTCAATTTTCGCTCAGATTTATGATAGATTTTTTTGATAAAAAGTTGTAAAAGGTCGTTCCTCGAGGAGGAGTGAAGCGAAGCGGAACGACGGAAGAGGTGCGACCCCGTAACCTTTTAAAAAAAGGTAAGGGGTAAACCTTGGATTAGTAAGTTTTTTCAGGAAAATATAGTATAAATATGAAATGAAAATAATCATGTTATTTTTTTCTAAGCACTAGAAACGAAAATGCGTTGTTAACATTTTAATTGCTATAAACAAAATAACAACCATTAGTGTTGAATACATGGGTACACCTAACAACGAATTATATTGTATTCCGTATAATATATCCAAAAAAATGCCGGCAAAAATAGACTCGTAGTAGTGGTCAAACAACACTAGGCCAATTACGCATAAAAACAAAGCGCAGTACCACGGAGCAAATAAAATGCTCGTGACTAAAAAAATATTATAGAGTATCCGAAATAATAACATTCTTATCATAATCATATAAGGGCTTGACTACATCTACAAAACGAAGAGAAAAAAAACTTATAGGAGATCTAAATAAAATCTCTTCCAGTGCGTTATTGGCGTCTTCATCAATATGTTCAATTATTCCCAAAACGCGGGGGGAAATTGACGGCATATAAATAGAGTCTCCAACAAAAATATCAACATTTTGAGGAAGCTCTATTTTAAAATTTCCACCACCGAGCCCTATTGCTTCCGTAGAAATTGCGCTGTCCCCCACAAACACAGGGGTTCGTACTCCCGGCGATGAATATAATTTCACTTTGGAAGATGTTTGATAAACTTCAGCTATTTCACCCATCACGATATTTTCAACCATCACTAAATCTTCCAGCGATACTTTATTTTGTTCACCTACATCAATGATTAATGTATCATAAAGAGTAATATCAGGTTTTGCTAATATTACAGCCAAAATCCTCTCGGGGGTTGAGGTACTTCGTTCAAGTTTTTCTTTTAACGCATTATTCTCGTGAAGTAGAAAACTACGATCAGCAAGTTTGGCGCGAGTCGCATCTATTTGTTGTTGTAGGTTTTGATTTTCGACAAACAGCGCGCGCCGAGAAGTAAAATAACTCAAAAAGGGCGTCAAAACTTCTTTTGTTTGTCCACCCGCCCGCCATAGTGGCGTAGCCACACGATGCAAATAACTGGTAGTAGATGCAGAAAACCAATTAAAAAAAGCAAAAAATAACCCAATACCAATAATAAGTATTATTATTTTTACCTTATTATTTTTTTTACCGTGGCGCATCATCATCGTCATAATTAACTAAAACTTCTTTGTATTTATTAAGGTCTTCAAGAATTATACCAGTACCACGAACAACGGCAGTAAGTGGTTCCGCGTCAATATATACAGGAATTTTAAGCATGTCAGATATTAGTGAGTCCAGCCCTTTGATTAAAGCGCCACCGCCAATAAGAATTGCTCCTCTCTTCATAACATCTGAAAGAACTTCTGGCGGTGTAGTTTCTAAAACTTCTTTTGTTGCATCAACCAAGCTATTTATAGACGCTCCAATGGCTTCCCTAATGTCCGCATCGGTTATCATCACTTCACGCGGTAAACCTGTTACCAAATCCCTGCCACGAATAGGAGCCTCCAATGGTTCATCACCCTCAGCCAATGCCCCTATCGCAATTTTAATATCCTCAGCAGTACGTTCTCCAATAAGAATTTTAAATTCATCGCGTATATAAGAAATAATATCCTGATTAAATTTATCACCCGCAACTCGTAAATTTTTTGAGTTTACAATACCCCCAAGAGACATTACCGCAATGTCTGTCGTTCCTCCTCCAATATCTATAACCATACTACCAAGAGGAT
Organism: Patescibacteria group bacterium; assembly: GCA_018814635.1. GTDB lineage: Bacteria > Patescibacteriota > Minisyncoccia > Phycocordibacterales > JAGLOS01 > JAGLOS01. The sequence goes on from JAHIYV010000073.1 coordinate 3,812, forward strand.
TCATCACGGGAAGCTTTATGCCAAGCGCGCCAGCCATTGGCTCTTCCACTATATATACTTCCCGAGCGCCAGCATTTTTTGTCGCGTCAACAACCGCGCGCATTTCAACATTTGTGATACCAGAAGGTACACCAACAACAACACGAGGTCGTCCAAACTTACGCGAAATTTTTTGCGCTTTATTTATAAAATACGCAAGCATTTCTTCTGTAACTTCAAAATTAGATACAACACCATCAACAAGAGGACGAATAGCTGTTATATGTCCGGGCGTTCTACCTATCATTTTTTTAGCATCAGCGCCCATAGCAACAACACGCCCTGTTTTTTTGTTAAGCGCGACAACAGATGGTTCATTAATAATAATGCCGTGCTCATACAAATAAACAAGAGTACTTGCTGTACCTAAGTCTATCCCTATATCACCCGAAAACAATTTACGCATTCGTTCAAACATAAAAAATTATTTCAAAAATTACTCTTCAACAAACCCCATTAACGCTTGTGCGGAAATTATACGACTCTCGTCTTCATTGCGTCTTCTTACTTCAACACCACCAGCGTCAAGACTTTTTGGACTAACAACAACACGAATCGGAATACCAATAAGATCGGCGTCAGCAAATTTTTCTCCCGCGCGCAAATCACGATCATCTAATAAAACCTCAATTCCTTTTTCTGTAAGCGCATTGTATATCTTGAGCGCCTCCCCGTCTTGATTAAGACTAAGAATATGTACGCTAAATGGAGCGATTGCTTTGGGCCATACAAGCCCTTTTTTATCAGCCAAAACTTCCGTAACAGCGCCCATTAAACGCCCTAAACCAATACCATAACACCCCATAATAACCAAGTGATTGTCCCCTTTTTCATCTTTATAAGACAAATCAAAAGGCGCCGAAAACTTTGTTTTTAGTTTAAATATATTACCGGTCTCAATGGCTTTTTCTTTTCTGAAATTGCTTCCCCCACAAATCGGACACTCATTTTGCTCTTCTATTATTTCCTCATTTATAGCAATATTACATGGGTCACAAATATGTATAATGTCTTCCCCTGCGTCTGCAAGTGTTTGAAATTCATGAGAATATTTTGAAAAACTTCCACCACTTGCAAAAGTAAGGAATGTTTTTTCGCCTATTCCCGCGCTGTGAAAAATATTTTTATAAGCTAATATTGCTTTTTCATAATATGTATCTAAATCTTTTTCGTCTATATGAAAAGAATACAAATCTTTCATCATAAATTCTCGCCCACGCAAAATTCCCGATTTAGCGCGCAATTCCATACGAAATTTATTTTGTATTTGATATGTGTAAAGGGGTAAATCTTTATAGGAAGATATAAATTGTTTGGCTAATGGTACCACTATTTCTTCATGTGTAGCTCCAAGCGCAATCTCGCGAGCGCTTTTATCAACAACTTTATATAAATCATCCATTGTGTCCCAACGACCTGTTTTTTCCCAATTCTCTTTTGGGTGAAATACGGGCATTAAAATTTCTTGTCCTCCAATTTTATTCATTTCATCACGAATAATCGTTTCAATTTTACGAAGCACACGCAAACCAAGTGGTAAATATGAATAAACACCCGCCATTTCTTTTTTTATAAAACCAGCCCTTACAAGCAATTGCGCATTTCGCGAAACCTCATCTTTGGGGGTATCTTTACTCGTTTTTGTAAATAATTGTGACTGCAACATTAGACACATAGTACAGTAGGAAGTCTATAAAATCAAGATGAATGCTGTAAATCATCCTGACAGACAACGCACTAATACCATTTTCTAAAAACTAATTTGTTTTTTCTTTGTTATTAGACCTGTCCCTTAATTAGTTTCTACTGCAATTCCCATATTTTGGCATAATTTTTTCTAAATTTTTACACTTATACTAGGCACTTGCCCTATTAAATTCGCTTCGCGACTATTTAACAGGGTGAACTTAAAAAATTTATAAAAAATTCTACTCAAAATCTGGAAATTTCGCTACGAAACTAATTAAGGGACAGGTCTATTCCATTGAAAAACGGAACCTAGAAACATAACCA
>JAHIYV010000074.1 GCA_018814635.1 Patescibacteria group bacterium
CAACGAACAATTTACATTAAAAACAAATTAATCAATATAGTAATATAAAATTAACAAAAAAACATGAAAGAAGAAAATAAACAAATTACAATTTTTGAAGGTCAAAAGATCCGTAGAATTTGGGATGAGAAAAAAGAAAAGTGGTATTTTTCAGTGATTGATATTATCTCTGTTCTTACTGAACAGGCTAATTTTAAAAAAGCGCAAAGTTACTGGACAACACTTAAAAATCGTTTAAAACAAGAGGGAAATGAGTCTGTCACAAAATGTGACCAACTGAAAATGCAATAAGCGGATGGAAAGAATTTATATTTACTTCTGAGATAGAAAAGAAAGATTCAATTCAAAAAGACTTAGCTTAAAAATTATTTTTGGAAAATCCAGATAAGACGATTTATGCGCTTCACTCTCCGCCCAATAATACGAATTTGGATATGACTTCACTACAGGCCAAGTCAAGCGGAACGCATGTCGGTAGCATGGCTCTTAGATTATTTATTGAAAAATATCAGCCATATCTCACTTTACATGGTCATATTCATGAGACAGTAGAAATGTCAGGCGAGTTGAAAGATAAAATTGGCAAAACATTATGCTTAACTTCTGGGAATCATAATGTTGGAGAAAAATTAGCAGTTTTAATTTTTCGGTTAGACAAGGCGTATGGGGCAAAAAGAATAGTTATTTAAACGATTGATATTTCAAAAAAAGATGTTAAAATGGAATTATCAGTTCCATAATTTTAGTAATAAAATGAAATTTACTCGGACAAAAAAATTATTATTCGCTAATAATAAAGGCGGGGTTGGCAAGACAACTTTGGCTTTTAATTGCGCAATGTCTTTTGCTAAGCAAGGATATAAAACTGTGTTAGTTGATTTAGATCCGCAATGCAATCTTTCGCGCTTAGCTATGGGAGATAATCAATATGAAAAAATCTTATCTTCTTCAGGTGAAAAAGATATTTATGATGTATTAAATGGGGTAATTGAGGGCGGTTCAGACATTGATCTAAGCGCGTCTTTTATGCCAATTCCGAAAAGTGATGAAAATCTTTTTTTAATGAAAGGCAGTGTTAATCTTTCGCTTTATGAAAACATATTAGTTACTGCGTACGGACAGGCCGCGGCAGGCCAGCAACTTGGGTATTTTCAAACAAGCGCGATTGACAGATTTCTTAGAGAAAAAGGATTAAAAGATGAAATAGATATTTTTGTAATAGACACTTCGCCAAGTTTGTCGCTACTTAATCAAATTATTTTTCTTGGGTCGGATTATTTTGTGGTGCCAATGATACCAGACGCTTTTAGCGTACAAGGTATTGAAAATTTGGGCAGCATATTTGAAAAATGGAAACAAAATTGGAAAAATACAGGCAAGGCGCTTTCTGGCAACACTGAAAGTAAGTTTGTTCTTTCAGGAGAAGGATTATTTATTGGCTATATTATAAATTCATATAATGTATATGGTCAGCAACCAATTAAAGATCATCGTCGCTGGATTGCAGAAATTCCAAAAAAAGTTAAAATTTATCTTTCAGAAAAACATTGTAGAAATGGACTAGTTGAAACAAGTTGGAAAAATTCATTAGCGGAAATACAGGACTATGGAAGAATCCCAGCAAAATGTCAGGAGGTTGGAAGCGCAATTTTTGATTTAGATCCAAAATACATAGATGAAATTCATCAAGGAACTAAAAAAAATATTGAAAAATCTAAAGAAGAATTTAGAGATCTATCAATAAAAATTTTAAAATTATTAGAAGATTTTTAATTGAATATCATATAATATCAAACAGAAAAGTAGGCTCCTTTAAATGTTGGTCTGCTAAGGGTGGATGTAAAAAAATTTTGTAAAATTTTATAAAAGTTGTTTTATTTTTATAAATTGGTTATTATTACAATATGCAAGAAGAAATTAATCCACAAAAATTAGATGGTCAAGATGATGGTCAAAGTCAATCTCTTTATTCAAATAGTACTCCGTCAACAAAAAAATTTGGTATTTTGTTAATTATTTTACTCTTGGTGTTTATTGTTATTGTTATCAGTGGTATTTTATATTTTATACAAAGAAAAACATTACAAGAATTACCCATTTTGCCAGCAGAAATATACGAATTAGATAAAAACAGTACGGTTTCTGAAGGAATAAAACTTGAGGAGTGCGAAATAAACCAGGAAGATTCTTTTTATTATTGTATTGAGAACAACATAATTTATTATTCATGGGAGGGAAAAAAAGAACTTCTTGGGATAGATTCAGCAACATTTCAAGTATTAAATTACTTTTACGCAAAAGACAAAAATCATGTGTGGTGTGGAAGTAAAACACTCACAGAAGCAGATCTTGCAACATTTCAATCGCTAGGAGATGAATACGCAAAAGACAAAAATCATGTGTATAATAATGGTAATATTATTGAGGGAGTGGATCCTGCGGATTGTACAGAAGAAACACCTTTGGGTTGTATTCCGTAGATAAAATGGAATATCACTGTTTTTGTTTGACTAGCTACCAACTTTTCTATTGACGCACCTACAATAAAATTGTATAATATTGATGTTTATTTCCAGCCCCTTAATCTTATAATTTAATTTATTTTTTATGCCTCCATTTCAACATTTTACAGCTAAAGCCCGTGAAGCATTGCAACGATCCCATGAACTTGCTGTTGAACGAGGGCAAAATCATGTTAACCCGCTTCATTTAATGATGGCTCTTATTTTACAAGAAGAGAGTATGGTGCTTTCTATTTTAGAGAGGTTGGACATAGATACTATATTGCTCACAGATTCTCTATTGGAAATTTTAGAAATGGAAGGCAGTATACGCCAGACGATTGAACCATCGTTTCAAATATATCTTACACAAGAATTTGCCAAAATACTTGAACTTGGGACCAAGATTGCTGCAGAACTTAAAGATGAATTTGTTTCAACAGAGCATTTGTTTTTAGCTCTTTTTGATGTGCCGGGACAAGTGCGAGAAATTTTGGCGAGGCACAGAATTAACAAAGAAGGCGTCTTACGGGTATTAAAGGAGTTGCGCGATAACAACATCACTGATGTTTCTAATAAAAAACAATTTCGCGCTGTGGCAAAATTTACTCGTGATCTTACTAAACTTGCCACAGAAGATAAGCTTGATCCGGTTATTGGTCGTGATATTGAAATAAATAGAGTTATTCAAATACTTGCTAGGCGCACAAAAAATAACCCCATTTTGCTTGGGGAAGCGGGTGTCGGAAAAACCGCAATTGTTGAAGGGCTTGCTCAACGCATAGCAAAACAAGATATTCCCGAATCTTTGAAAGGGAAGCAACTGGTTTCACTTGATCTTGGCGCGCTTATTGCTGGAACTAAATATCGCGGAGAATTTGAAGATCGGTTGAAAAAAATAATGAAAGAAATTGAACAATCTTCGGGACATATTATTTTATTTATAGATGAGTTGCATACTATTGTTGGCGCGGGCGCCGCGGAGGGTTCAATAGACGCGTCAAATCTTTTGAAGCCAGCGCTGTCGCGTGGTGAAATGAGAGCCATTGGAGCAACCACGCTTAAAGAATATCAAAGATATATTGAAAAGGACCCAGCGCTTACACGCAGATTTCAACCTGTTTATGTCACTGAGCCATCAATTGAAGATGCGGTGGCAATTTTGCGCGGACTTAAAGAAAAATATGAAATTTTTCATGGAGTGCGTATTACTGATGATGCTATTGTTGCGGCGGTTAATTTGAGTAGTCGCTATATTACCGCAAGATTTTTACCAGACAAGGCCGTTGATTTAATTGATGAGGCGGCGTCATCTCTCCGTATTTCTCTTGAGAACAAACCACCTGAGCTTGAAATTGCTCACAGAAAAATAATGCGTTTAGAAATTGAAAAAGAAGCATTGAAAACCGAAGCAAAAAATCGTCAATCTCAATCTAAAGAAAGTAAAAATGCTCGTTCGCGAACGGCAAAAATTAACACTGAAATAGCCGATTTGCGCGAAGGAACCAGAGAGCTTGAATTAAAATGGAAAAATGAGAAAGAGGTTCTACTAGAGATAGGGAATATAAAAAAAGAACTTGATGTGTTGCGTGTGGAAGCAGAAGCAGTAGAAGCAAAAGCTGATCTCGCAAAAGCGGCAGAGATAAGATATGACAGAATACCAACCCTTGAAAAAAAGCTTAAAGCGCAAATTTTTCGACTCAAAAAACTGCAAAGCTCTCGTAGAATTTTGAGGGAAGAAGTTATTGAATCCGATATCGCGGAAATAGTTTCTAAATGGACTGGCGTGCCTGTTACTAGAATGCTTGAACATGAAATCAAAAAACTTGTTCGCATAGAAAATGATTTACAAAAACGCGTTGTTGGACAAAACGAGGCGGTTACTAAAATTGCTGACGCAATCAAACGATCTCGTACTGGTATTGCTGACCCCGATCGTCCTATTGGTTCGTTTATGTTTCTGGGGGCCACAGGTGTTGGAAAAACAGAACTTTCAAAAGCGCTTGCCGAGTTTATGTTTAATGACGAAAAAGCTTTAATTCGGGTTGATATGTCGGAATTTATGGAACGGCATGCTGTTTCAAGGTTGATAGGAGCGCCTCCGGGATATATTGGGCATGACGAGGGTGGCGGTTTGACTGAAATGGTTCGACATAAACCATACTCGGTTATTTTGTTTGATGAAATAGAAAAAGCGCACCTGGAGGTGTTTAATATCTTACTTCAAGTGCTAGATAATGGACATTTAACTGACGCCAAGGGAAGAACCGTTAATTTCAAAAATAGCGTTATTATTTTGACTTCTAATATCGGCTCGGAATTTATTAACAAAATGCAAACTATTGGTTTTGGCGGTGATGATGAAAAACAGGATTACGAAAAGGCCAAAGAAAAGGTTTTAGAAAGTATGCGAGAACGATTCCGCCCAGAATTTTTAAATAGATTAGATGAAATTATTGTATTTGATATTCTTTCTCCCGAAGCCATTGAAAAAATAGTGCATATCCAGATTGATAAAGTAAAAAAACGATTAGTTGACAAAGATATTGTTTTGGTTGTTTCAAAAAAAGTACTTTCGTATTTGGCAACTAAAGGATATGACCCGCAATACGGAGCGCGACCACTCAAGCGTTTAATTCAAAATAATATCTTAAATAAAGTTGCTACTCTGATGATTACCCATGGTCTAGTAACAGCTGCCACAATATATGTTGACCAAGATAGCAGTGGTGAAATTATCACCCGTCTTGAAAAAAAGGCTTTGCGTGTCGCGCGAATACGCCAGAAAAAAGAAAAAGTTTTGACTTAAGCGCAAAATTTGATTACAATACAACTCATGATTTTAGGATTAGGGTGAATTTTGAACCAAAAATTACGTATGCGTCGGTGGCGGAGTGGTCAATCGCGGCGGTCTGTAAAACCGCTGACTTTATGTCTACGTTGGTTCAAATCCAACCCGACGCACTATATTTTATGCTAAAACAAATCCTATCTAAGGGTAACCCTTGGATAATCTTAAAAATATGTTTATGTTCAAATTCAAAAAAATTTTTCTTTCTAGTTTAGTTATTATTTCGGCGATGTTTTTCGCTAATTCCGCGCAAGCGGGGTCGGTTGGAATGTGAATAAAGCGCGTTAATTTTGCTTGATTTTGTATTAGCAAATTGTTATAATCAATATGAAAATTAAAGATAAAAAGATTTTGACTTTTAATGTGGTTTTTGAAAAAGAAAAAGCTGGAGGATATTGTGTTTCTGTTCCTTCTCTACCGGGTTGCTACTCTCAAGGCGATACATTTGAAGAAACTACAAAAAATATTCAAGAAGCAATTGAATTGTATTTAGAGCCTGTTTAAGAACTTGCTTTCGAAGCGAAATTTCCACCCAGCACCTTTTTTTACGAAAAAATTTTCTTACATTACAGTAGTAAATTACTGTTTTGTAAGTATTAAAAATAATTGTTTTGTAAAAGAAGGTGCTG
>JAHIYV010000075.1 GCA_018814635.1 Patescibacteria group bacterium
AGTATTTAAATCTACGCACATAGATTCAAATGAATATTTACTACATGTGAGCGCTTATGTGAATTTAAATAACAAAATTCACCCACTTAGGGGTGAAACCCCTAAGTGGGTTGTAATGTCTAGCTGGGGAGAATATATTGGGAATAAACAAAATAAAAAAGATAAGCAAAATGATCAATATGATTTTTGTGAAAAGGATATTGTTTTGGGGCAGTTTAAAAATAATCAGGAATATAAGAAATTTGCGGAAAGTTCGCTGAAGGATATTCGGGAGAATAAAGAGGTGACACTGTTGTTGTTGGAATGAAGAAGATATAGTACTTGGAGGTCGAACCTCCAAGTACACGAACCTCCAAGTACAAACCTCCAAGTACACCTCCAAGTTGCCAACCTTTAATTTTTAATTTTTAAGTTGGTTTCTGGTGGCGTGTAATGATATAATAAAATAATAATAAATTTAGCATGAGGAATATTTTTCTATTTTTTGTAACAGTCATTATCCTGACACTTTTTTGGGTTGGGCAGATTGTGTTTGCTCAAACTGAAGCGGTGGAAGTTATAGTAAAGAGAACACAGCTTAACGCTGAACTTTTACAAATTGAAAAAGAAATAGAAGGACAACGAGTTGTTCTTCAAAAGAAACAACAAGAAGCAATTTCATTACAAAGAGATGTCTCTATCTTAAATGCTAATATAAAAAAAGCCCAATTGGGTATTCGTGGGAGAGTCCTTGTTATTGATAATTTACTCGGAGATATTCAAAACAAGAGTGAGTTTATAAAATTATTAAAAGAAAAAACTCAACGAGAAAAAGATTCTTTAGCTCAATTATTGAGAAAGACAGATGAAATTGATTCCGCTTCGCTTGTGGAGATTATGCTAGGCAATAAAAATCTCTCAGATTTTTTTATAGATATTGATTCGTTTGAATCAATCAAACAAGCGCTAGGTGTGTCTTTGCAAGAAATACAATTCGCAAAATATACAACCGAAACCGAAAAAAAGGAGCTTACAGAGAAAAAGATTGAAGAATCAGAGTTAAAGAAGTTACAAGAACTTGAAAAGAAACAATTAGAAAAAAATGAAGCAAACAAGCAGTATATTTTGAAAGTTACTAAAGGGAAAGAAGATGAGTATCAGAAGATAATTAAAGGCAAAGAAAAAACTGCTGCCGAAATAAGAGTTGCCCTGTTTGAGTTGAGAGGAACGAAGGCGATTCCGTTTGGACAGGCGTTAATATATGCCCAACAAGTGTCTAAGCAGACGGGTGTTCGCCCCGCTTTTTTATTGGGTATTATTGCCGAAGAGTCAAACCTTGGCGAAAATGTGGGCACTGGAAACTGGATTGATGATATGCACCCTGAGCGAGACCGTCCAATTTTTAAAGTTATTGCTACTACGCTAGGTTTTGACCCGGACAAAATGCCGGTTTCTAAAAAGCCGTGGTATGGATGGGGTGGCGCTATGGGCCCAGCGCAGTTCATTCCTTCAACTTGGGTTTACTATGGAGGGTATGAGTATAACAAAAATACTGAGACTTGGTATTATGACCAAAGTAAGGATACTATACGAAAATTGGTTGGAACATCAGGGCCTTCTAGTCCATGGGAGCCCGAAGATGCATTTATGGCATCAGGTATTTTATTGCGCGACAATGGTGCCGCGAAAGGTGGATATGATAATGAACGGCTTGCGGCGCTTCGTTATTTGGCGGGCTGGAAAAATGCTACTAAGCCAGCATACTCTTTTTATGGGGATGATGTGATGGCGCTTGCCACAAAATATCAGGGGTTAATTAAGATATTAGGGACTGAGAAAAAATAATACGGAAGTGTGCCCGCACTTCTTTTATAGTATTATAAAAAAATTGTTGTCAATTAAATGACTAAGGAAAAAAAAGTTTTTGTGGGGCTCTCTGGGGGAGTGGATTCATCGGTATCTGCCGCGCTTCTTATTGAGCAGGAAATTGCTGTAAGTTGACAATGACTTGACAATAGAAATCAAATTAGTTTACAATAGAGTTGTTATGACAAATAAAGAAAAAATCTTGGATTTGATAGAGCAGAAAGGGAAAATTACTTCACGAGAAATTACCAATGCAATTAGTGTGTCTCGCCAATATGTTAATTCAGTTATTTCTAAACTTGTTGCGGAAAAAAAAGTTATAAAAGTGGGATCAACCCGATATACCTTTTATGTTTCTAGGGTGTATATAAAGAAGCATCCCGAGATTATTCCAAGTGTTTTCAAAAAAAAATACATCAATAAATCTCTTGAAGAGCACCAAGTAGTTCTCGAAATTGAGGATAAACTACCACAACTCCAAGAACTACCGGAAAATGTGAGGAGCATTTTCATATTCGCATTTTCTGAAATATTTAATAATGCGATTGAACACTCTAGATCAAAAATTATTTTTGTAGAAGTGATTATGCGAGATAAGTCTTTGTTGTTTACTATAAATGATGCTGGTGTTGGTGTGTTCCGCAATATTATGAAAAAACGAAATCTTAAGTCGGAGATTGAAGCAATTCAAGATTTACTTAAAGGAAAAACAACCACTATGCCAAAGTCTCATTCTGGCGAAGGGATATTTTTTACTTCTAAAGCGGGAGAAATGTTCACATTAGATAGTTTTGGTCAAATACTTATAGTTAATAATACGACACGAGATATCTCTAATCGTACAACTTCAATTATCAAACGAGGGACAAGAGTGATTTTTAAAATTAATATAGATTCTGATCTTCATTTAAACGATATTTTTAAAAAATATACCAATTTAGATAATGAGAGCTATGGGTTTGATAAGACTGAAATTCGGGTAAAATTGTTTATATCAGGCGGAGTTTATATTTCTAGGTCGCAAGCTAGGAGGATTTTGGAAGGACTTGATAAATTCAAAGTAATTCTATTTGATTATGAGAAAGTACCCCTTATTGGTCAAGCATTTGCGGATGAAATTTATCGTGTCTTTCAAAAACGCTATCCGGATATTCATCTTAAGAACAAGAATATGAACGAAGGCGTGAGTTTTATGATTAAGAGAGCTAAAAATGAGGCGGGAAAAAAGAAATAAAGTCGCGCGTAATTTTGTTTTGCAAAAAGTTTAAAATTACTACTTAAATTTATTAAATGACCAAGAAAAAAAAAGTTTTTGTGGGGCTCTCTGGGGGAGTGGATTCATCGGTATCTGCCGCGCTTCTTATTGAGCAGGGATATGATGTAATTGGTATTTTTATTAAAGTATGGCAACCAGATTTTTTGGAGTGTACATGGAAGCAAGAACGATTAGATGCTATCCGTGTTGCCACACATCTCGGTATTCCTTTTGTAACACTTGATCTTGCTAAAGAATACAAGAAAAGCGTCGCGGATTATATGATAAAAGCATACAAGAACGGACTTACTCCTAATCCCGATGTGATGTGTAATAAAACCATTAAATTTGGCGCGTTTTTTGAATGGGCGCGGACGCGTGGCGCGGATTTTGTTGCTACGGGACATTATGCGCGCAATTTGTTTAATAAAAAAAATAATTTATATGAACTTCATGCGAGCAACGATAAGGAAAAAGACCAGTCTTATTTTTTGTGGATATTAAATCAAAAACAACTTAGTCATACTTTATTTCCTGTGGGTAATTACAAAAAAGAGCAAGTTCGCGTTCTTGCGAAAAAATTTAAGCTATTTACGACAGACAAAAAAGATAGCCAAGGGTTATGTTTTGTCGGGAAACTAGATATGAAAGATTTTTTGAAAAACTTTATTCCTGAACAGCGAGGAGTTGTATTAAACGAACAAAAAGAAAAAATTGGATATCATGATGGCGCAAGTTTTTATACAATAGGACAACGACACGGGTTTGTTATTGAAAAAAAATCACCCAAAGACAAACCTTTTTATATTATTAACAAAAATATAAAAACAAATACACTGATTGTGTCGCATAAAAAAAGCAACCACATTGCGCAAGAAAAAAAAGAGATAAAAATTTCAAGTATAAATTGGATATCTGGAATTGCTCCCCAAGAAAAAGAACAATTTCTAGTAAGAGTAAGGTATCGTCAGCCATTGCAATCGTGTGTTATACAACAACCAAAAGAGGGCAGTATTGTTTTTGATAAACCTCAAATTGTCGCATCAGGACAATCTGCTGTTTTTTACCAAGATTCTTTGTGTCTAGGTGGTGGTATTATTCAGTAAGTAATTTCAATCATTCAAAAACAGCCTATCTAAATTAGGGGCTGGAAAGCAAAAAGCGCCCGAAAGGTAAACAAAAACTATAAAATAGTCTGTTCACGTATTTCAGGCGCCATTATTTCAGAATTTGCGGTTTCTTGGTTTCGTTGGTATGCGTATAGTTGCCAATCTACTTTACTTGTATCAGTCCGAAAATCGGCAAACACTACAGGAATAATATTTTGTAGTGCGTCAAGCAATTTTCAAAAATTTGACAAAATTTCAAATATATGTATAGTAGAAAACAGAAAAGCACCTTGCCAATAATTCTCGTTTTTTAATTGAAAGCGGGATTAATATAAATTCCTAAGCCTCGGGAAAGAGGCAAAATTTAAAAGCGGGCAATCAGCCTGCAAAAGGAGATTTTCATGAAGTATGGAACTGTAACTCTGTTGAGAGGCGAAAAGACAGTGGTGGTTGATACCGCTAGACCACTTTTTGACAAGCGTGGACGCCGGATTTCTGAAGGATTGCAAGCTAATGTGTGTGATCCTAATCGGGATTTCTATCTTAAGCAGCCAAAGCTGGACAGCGAAGCTGACTACGCTAATCGCGTTATGCGATTACACGGATGTCTAGATGTGAATACTACGGGAATTACAGCGTTCAAAGCGGAAACCGAGCGTTTGCTGGCTCTGGTTCGGGGAAATTCCCAAATTGTCAACATCGTCAATGGCGTTCATCTGCCGGTGATTATGCCACAGCTCACTACCGATGATCTTGGAACTGCTCTTGAGCAGTATCTTGAGGTAGTCGGCAAAAGCTATGCCAAAGATTTCCCAGATCGGAAATCCTACAATCACCGAAAAGGAACTTTGGCGAAAGAAGTTGGTATCGTTGATGGAAGTTGCCATGATCAGCTCATCAAGCTGATGAAGCAGGGATCGGTCATCGGGATTTACTTTCCAAATTCGTTGCAGGGTTATTCCATTTATGCCGACAGAGAGCAGATGTCAGATTTGCCTGAAGGATTCATTCTTTCTGGTGTGGACATTGTCATTGCAATGGCGATGTATCCTGATATCTTGGCGCGTGACTGGTATGCTTCTGGTCAGGACTTGGCCGCTCTTTCCTGGCGGTCCGTTGGCTCGCTCGGCTTCCGGGCCCGCGATGACGAGCTCTCCTTTGGCGGTGCGGGCAGCTTGGCCTACGCTTACGGCGGCTGCTCTGGTGGTCTTCTCGTCCTCGGGTAGTGCTGGGGGTTTTGGGATTTTGAATTTTGTTTCTTGGATCAGGGTTTTTGGGCAAAATTTCAAAATTCCCATTCCAATGGGACAAGTTACGAGGCGTGATACCTATCTGTCAATAGATAGGAATGTTGCG
>JAHIYV010000076.1 GCA_018814635.1 Patescibacteria group bacterium
ATTATTATCGTTTCAATATTAAAAGATTAAAAAACTTATATTATGAAAATTATTTCGTTTGTTAATGAAGAGTGGGAAAAAGAATATCTATCAAAACATCTTGCGGGATATAACATAAAATTTCTTAATGGGATTTTACAAGATTACGCTGACTTAAAAGATGAGGAAGTAACAATTCTTTCTGTTTTTGTGCATTCTTCTGTTGGAGAAAAAGAAATGAATCAGTTTCCAAACTTAAAAGCGATTATTACGCGTTCAACTGGTTTTGATCATATTGATTTAGACGAAGCAAAAAAACGCGGTATCAGTGTCTCTAATGTGCCAACATATGGAGAAAATACGGTCGCGGAGTACGCTTTTGCTCTTGTTCTCGCGTTATCAAGGAGGATATATGAGGCGTATGCGCAAGTTTTGAAAAGTGGATCATTTTCAACAGATGGGTTGAGAGGGTTTGATCTTAAAGGTAAGACCATTGGTGTTGTGGGTACCGGCCATATTGGCGCTCATTTTATTCGTATGGCAAAAGGGTTTCAAATGACCGTAGTTGCGTATGATATATATCGTAATGAACAAATGGCAACAGAGCTTGGTTTTAAATATGTAGAGTTTGATGAACTTCTAAATATGTCCGATATTATATCTTTACATATACCATATAATGAACAGACACATCATATTATAAATAAAGAGAATATAAATAAAATAAAAAAAGGCGCGTATCTTATTAATACAGCGCGTGGCGGTTTAGTAGAAACCCAAGCTCTTATTCTCGCGCTTGAACAGGGAATTCTTGCCGGCGCAGGGCTTGATGTTGTTGAAGAAGAAGGATCTATGGGAGGCGATGTTGAGATTTTAATAGACGAACATCCAAACCCCGAAGCATTGCAAACCTTACTTGCAAACCAATACCTAATAGACCATCCGCGAGTAATTATTGTTCCACACAATGCTTTTAACACCCAAGAAGCGATTGAACGAATTTTAAACACAACCATTGAAAACATAAAAAACGCCACAGAGGACACACCAATCAATGTAGTGAATAAATAACAGTAGTTGTTTTTTATCTGTTCATAAAAAAAAAGAAGGGTAGCCTTTCAAAGAACCACCCTTCTCACTCTATAAAAAAGATAACAGATTATGCTACTTTTCGCACATCTCTTTTATCTTCTTTTCGTCTCCTCGGACCATCATCCGCTGGGAGACGGTTACACATTTCGACAAGCACAGAGGTTAATTCCTCCATCACCCCAGTCTTTTCTCCAGCGATGAATTTCTCATACAGGGCTCTTATTCTTCGCCCTAGTTGTTTGTTTGAGAATTTCTCAAACTCAAATACGACTTTCTCCAATTCAATGATTTTGTCCAACTTTTTATACCTCCTTCTTTAATTTTTAGTTAGGTGCCTCCTAACAACATCACACTAATATACAAAACATTATTTGTCAATAGTAAGATTTTTATATATTTGCTAATATACAAAGTATGAATTTAATAATTTGGATATTGATTTTTCTTGCGGGACTTGCAGCTTTGATAAAAGGAGCTGATTATTTGCTGGAGGGAGCGGAAAAAATTGGACTTAGGCTTGGACTTTCTTCTTTTGTTGTAGGGGTTGTGTTTGTTGGATTTGGAACATCTCTTCCAGAGCTTGTGTCAAGTTTCGTGGCAGTTTTTAAAGGTATACCGGAAGTGGTTGTGGCTAACGCTGTTGGCTCAAACATCGCAAACATATTACTGGTTGTGGGAATTTCAGCATTTGTCGCGCGTAAATTAACCGTATCAAAAAATTTAATAGACTCTGAATTACCCATGCTCGCAATTTCTACTGTAATTTTTTTAGGAGTTATCTATGATGGCTCTGTATCCTTTGGGGAATCTTTTTTTCTACTCGCTTCATATTTTGTTTATTTATTTTATACTATCTATGGTGGAGAAGGAGATGAATCAAGAAAATCTTTTTCTTTCTCTTTACCCGACAAAGTCTTGGCGGTTGATATTGTGAAGTTAATAGTTGGTTTAATCGCGTTGATTTTAGGGGCTAAATATCTGATTGACGCGTTAATTCACATCAACGAAATAACCGGGATTCAAACAAGTGTTATTTCTATCACCGCCGTTGCGATAGGAACTTCTTTACCAGAACTTATTGTATCAATTAAAGCAGCTCTTAAAGGAAAAACTGAGATTGCCATCGGAAACATTTTTGGTTCTAATGCCGTAAACGCTCTTGTCGTTGTGGGATTACCTGGACTTTTTATGACAACAAAATCTTTGCCCATTGATAGTACGACTTTGCTTCTTGGTATTCCCGTGATGGCATTAGCAACACTTATATTTATAATTTCGGGTATTTCTAGAACAATATATAAATGGGAAGGTATGATGTTTTTGCTTTTTTATATGCTCTTTATTTTAAAGTTATTTGAATTACTCTAATAAAAATACCACAAGCAGAAAATATTTGAAGAATTTGATAATTATAAATAAATATGGAAACAGAAAAACAAAATTTTATTGAACCAGAAAAATTCGAATATTTTTGTTTTCCTGTACAGTATAAAATACGAGATTTAATTTGGGAAATTGTTGAAGAAAAAAAAGATTATCCAATAAAAATATTAGATTTTGGTTGTAACAAAGGGGAATTAACAAAACTTCTTAGTTTTAATTGTGAAATTAAAAATAGTGAAGAAAAAGTTAAAATTATTGGTTTTGATATTAATTCTTCAAAAACAGAGAAAGCAAAAAAAAGATTAGATAATTTTAAAAACATAGAGTTTACATCAGAATTTCCGAACGAAAAGTTTGATATTATCAATTTTTCGTTTATTTTACATCATTTGGAAAATTTAGATAAGGAATTTCAGAAAATAAAAAATCAGTTAATAGCAAAATATATTATCATTGCGGATTATAATTATTCCTCGGATATTTCTAAAGAAGATTTTATAAAGAGTTTTTGTTCTACAGATGCTGGACAAAAAGAATTTAATAATTTAGGAATTGATGAATGTTTTAAAATTCATACAAAATATAACTTAGAAAAATATAAAGAAATTTTAGAAGAGCAAGGATTTAAAATAAATAAAATAATAGAATTTTTAACACAAAATCAATTTATATTGGTTGGTGAACAAAAATCAATTTAAAATATGTCGGCAGAGGAAAAAATAACAAAATCCGAAAGATATCAATTGTCTGCTAAGTCTGTACCACGGGATATTCTTTTAATAGATAAGCCCAA
Source organism: Patescibacteria group bacterium (assembly GCA_018814635.1). Classification (GTDB taxonomy): domain Bacteria; phylum Patescibacteriota; class Minisyncoccia; order Phycocordibacterales; family JAGLOS01; genus JAGLOS01. The sequence continues at coordinate 3,248 of JAHIYV010000076.1, forward strand.
AGGCATTACATCTTTTGGCGTAATACGAATTTTGCGTAGAAAACTTGGAGTAAAAAAAATGGGACATGCAGGTACACTTGACCCCCTTGCCACAGGACTTTTACTAATTGGTGTTGGCGCTGACACAAAACAACTTTATAAATTATTAGGACTTCCAAAAACTTATTTTGTAGAAGTATTTTTTGGTTGTCGTACAACGACAGGAGATATGGAAGGTAAGATATTGGAACAAAAAACTATCACAGAATTAGATGAAAAAAAATTAGAATTGGCCATAAAACAACTTGTTGGAGTATTAAAATTATCTGTACCAATATATTCAGCGGTAAAACAAAAAGGAGTACCACTATACAAAAAAGCGCGACAAGGAAAAACTGTAATTCCCCCAATACGAGAGATGAAAGTCTTTCGCGCACGTCTTTTGAAGCACAATAAAAAAGACAAGGGTTATATTGCGCATTTGGAAATAAATGTTGCAAGTGGTGTCTATATACGCTCGGTTGTAGAGGAATTAGGAAGAATACTTGATGTGCCTGCTGTTGTGAAAGAATTACGACGAACACAAATTGGAGAGTTTGATATAAAAAATGCTCAACAGCTTTAGATTTTAATTATTGTTTTCGTAGTAAAATATGCTATCATAATGGCGCGCGTGTGCATAAAAATATTGCCGGGTCGTCTAAAGGTAGGACAGCGGCCTTTGAAGCCGTGAATCGGAGTTCGAGTCTCTGCCCGGCAGCAGATACTAAGGCCTCGTAAATAAGTAACCTACCGAACTTCATCCCATCTTCACGCCATATTTATTTTAAAAAATCTACCAATACAAGGTCGCACCTCTTCCGTCGTTCCGCTTCGCTTCACTTCTCCTCGAGGAACGACCTTTTACAAATTTTTTAAAACAAATCTGGCATTCACCCTGTTAAATCCTGCAAAGCAGGTGCAAAGCAATTTAACAGGGTAAATCTGGGCGAACTTAGAGAGGTTATTTATTTACGAGGCCTAAAAGCAAACTTATGGAAAATAAATCTTCAAATAAAAACTTACACAAAGCAAGTCAAGTAAAGAAAAATATGCTCGCATTTTAATTAAAAATAAGAAAATTAAAAAATAAAAACAATAAAATTATATTCAAAATTATGTCCAAAAACAATTAAAAATAATTTCATGACCAAGCAAAACAAAAACAATCAAAACAATTCAGAACTTCAATTATTTAATAATTTTGTTATTTTTAAAACAGAAAATGGCAAAGTCAATATTGATGTTTTTTTTAAAAACGACACGCTTTGGCTTACTCAAAAAAAAATGAGCGAACTTTTTGAAATTAATGTTTCTGCAATTTCTAAACATCTCAAAAATATTTTTGAAATTGGAGAATTGGATGAAAAAGTGGTTGTTTCCATTTTGGAACATACCACTCAGCACGGCGCAATAGCGGGTAAAACTCAAAATAAATCTGTAAAATATTACAACCTAAAAGCCATTACTGCTGTTGGGTATCGTGTAAATTCTCATAGAGCGATGGAATTTCGCAAATGGGCGACAGAAATTTTGCATGAATATATTATTAAGGGTTTTGTGATGGATGACGAAAGGCTCAAACAAATAAAACATTTCGGACAAGATTATTTTGATGAAGCACTTGAGAGAATCCGCGAAATTCGCTTGAGCGAGAGAAGATTTTATCAAAAAATTACTGATATTTATGCGTTGTCTGCGGATTATGACAAAAATCATCCGCTAACAAAAGAATTTTTTGCGACTGTTCAGAATAAACTGCATTGGGCGATTACCGGCAAAACTACGGCGGAAATTATTCATAGCGAAGCTGATGCAAAAAAAGCGTATATGGGTTTGAAAACTTGGCAACAAGCGCCAAAAGGAAAAATCTTAAAATTGGATATGGCGATTGCAAAAAATTATCTTGAGCAAGATCATTTAAAGCAATTAGAAAGAATCGTATCCGCATATTTGGATTTGGCGGAAAATAGAGCGCGAGGGCGCATCATAATGAATATGAAAGATTGGGTTGTTTTTCTGGATAAGTTTTTATCTGTTTCGGATTATTCTATTCTTACGAATGCGGGTAAAATTACGGCGTTAGAGGCAAGAATTAAAGCTGAGGCAGAGTACGAAAAATTCAGAGTAGAGCAAGATAAAAACTACATTTCTGATTTTGATCGCGAAGTTAAAAAATTATTAGACACTAAAAATAATAAAAAATAATTTTATGAAAATTGAACTAAACAAAATTCCAATTCGTGAAGTAATCGCTGGTTACAAAAATAGCGCTGAGGAAGGTGTGACGGCTTATAACGGCAAATTAAATATTCGCCCAAAATACCAGCGCGAATTTGTGTATAAAGAAAAGCAACAAAATGCTATCAAATTGGAAGCCGAGATCAAAGAGTTGATGATGGATGAAGATGTAACAAAAAAATTCGGAATTTATCCGTTTGTTTTGACTAGACAAGAAAAATTCTTAAACATCCGCGCGTTTACCGACAAAATGAAGCGCGAGGCGTATGAGAGACAAAAAGGTATCTGCAAAAAATGCAAAAAATATTTTGAAATTGAAGAAATGGAAGCTGATCATATAAAACCTTGGCATGAGGGCGGGAAAACTGTTTCAGGAAATTGCCAGATGTTATGTAAAGATTGCAACCGAAGAAAATCAGGAAAATAATATTTATGAAGTTATTCAATAAGAATTTTTTTAAGTTTAGTACTGGCTTTCTTTGCATGTTGCTTATCGGTCTCGCGATGATTGTTTTTATATTGACTTTTGATATTTAATATCTATACTAATATCTAAGTCCGTAGAAGATAGGTTTCTGTTATTCACTTGTAAAATGTGAAGAATAGAAATAAACCCTATTTAGGTCGAGCATACACCTTTTAAGGTGTATATTCTATGCGGCCTTGGCCGTTTTTTGTGTTTATACCAATTATAATAAAAATGGCTAGAGAACAGAGGAATAATTAATTTTTTTATTATGGCAATTTCAAAAGAAAAGAAAAAAGAAATATGTGGCAATATGGTTTTCGCGATTGATAATTCTTCATCAGTGGTTTTTGTAAATTTTCACGGATTGTCTGTATCAGATACAGTAACGCTTCGTAAAGAATTACATACCAATGATGTAAATTATGTGGTTGCAAAAAAAACACTTATTAAGAGAGCTTTTACCTCTTCAAAAGTAACAGGTGAAATCCCGTTGTTGGAAGGAGAAATTGCAGTTGCTTATGGCAATGATCTCATTGCTCCGGCGCGCGAGATATATGCTTTTCAGAAAAAATATAAAGGGGCTATTCAGATTTTGGGAGGTATATTTGAGGGAAAAGTTATGCAACAAGAAGAGATGATGAACATTGCGACAATTCCTGCGTTGAAGGTGCTTCATGCTCAATTTGTTAATCTCATAAACAGTCCAATACAACAATTTGTTATGGCGCTTGATCAAATTGCAAAAACAAAATAATTATTAGTTTTAAAAATAAAATTATGGTTGATGAAAATAAAAAAGACACAGTTTCTGAATCTGAAGAAAAAAAGATAGAGAAGGAGGCAACTCCTACAGAAAAACCTGCAGAAGAAAAAGAAATAAAAAAAGAAGAAGTTGAAGTTAAAAAAGAGATAAAAAAAGAAGAAAAAAAAGAAGAAGTCGTAGTCCCCGTAACGACCGTTGCTGAGGAATCCACAGCAGGGGAAGAGGTTGAAGTACCCAAAAAGTTTCAACAACTTGTTGAGCAAGTTGAGACTATGTCTGTTCTTGAGTTGCATGAGTTGGTAAAACTCCTTGAAAAGAAATTTGGTGTATCTGCGGCGGCTGTTGCTGTTGCGGGACCAGCTGGTGATGATGACGGAGTAGAAGAAAAAACTGAATTTACAGTTGAACTTGTTTCTGATGGCGGTGCAAAAATCCCAACAATGAAAGTTGTAAAAGAGATACTCGGACTAGGATTAAAGGAAGCAAAAGATTTGGTTGAAGGAGTACCTTCTGTTTTGAAAGAAGGAGTAAAAAAAGAAGACGCCGAAGAGATGAAGAAAAAACTCGAAGCAGCTGGCGCGCAGGTAGTGTTGAAATAAAAGAAATAAAAAAGGATAAAAGCGCTTGTGAACTGCACCCTTTTATCTTTTCTTCTTGACCCCTTTTCTTCTCTGAAAACTAATTTGTTTTTTCTTTGTCATTTCGTGATATCTTCCCATTTTGTCATTCTGTTGAAAAACGGAATCCAGGAGTATAACCACGATTTCTGGACCCAGAGCGCGGGATGACAAGAAGTTCGCGCGGGATGACAAGTAATCTATCGAAGCCGAGCTTCGATAGATTACTACGGACGGGATGACAAAATACTATTTTAGGACTCATACACAAATAACTTCAGCAAGTTCGCTCAGATTCGTGTCAGATTTTTCTGAAAAAACTTG
>JAHIYV010000077.1 GCA_018814635.1 Patescibacteria group bacterium
AAGCATTGAAAACGCTAACAAGCATATCCGTAAATATATTCCCAAAGGAAGCGATATATCAAAATATTCAAAATATCGTGTTAAAAAAATTGAGAAGAAATTAAATAACAGAATTATGGAATGCCTTAATTTTTTTACTCCTTATGAAGTCATTGAGAAGTATAGAAAAAGAAAAAAGCGCTATAGCGCTTAAGTGAAATAAAAAGACAGGGTGTTCGGATTGAGCCCTGTCAGTAGGAATATATTTACGTCTGCATACTAACATAAATATCTCTATATGTCAAGTCTGTTGGCTTAAATTCAACCTTGAACCGCAACCCTTCTTAAAAAGAAAAAAATAAAGCAGGAAAAGTTTTTGATAAACTCTTCCTGCTTTTTTAATTACGCAAACCTGTTTTAGTTTTAGGTTTGAATTATTGGTGTGTGAACAAGATGATTGATCGCTGACAACTCTGCCTGTATATAGGCAATTACAATGTCTGTGTTTACTCCGCGACCATACGCTGTTTTCGCGCCCATCGCGATTTGAACTTGCGCAAGACCACAAGCTTCTACACCACCGACACTTTTTCCGATATCAAACGATTTAAGTTCAACATCCCCGGGCCAATAATTGTTGCGCTGAAGAGCGTTTTTGATTGCGCTCCATGCAGAGTGTATTGGTCCGTCACCTGTTCCACTTGCCTCAAATTCATTACCGTTCACCGCTAAACGCACAACAACCGTGCGTTCCTCATTTACTTTGTGGTAATCACAACGAACGAGGCGGATCCAGTGTTTAGACTTGGCTTTTTCTTTACCGTTAATTTCTTGCATTAACATATGCAAGTCGGCGTTGTACACAAGTTTCTTTGTGTTCGCGAGCGCGATAAATTGTGCATACACAGTGTTGAGCAGTGTTTGGTCCACTGCTGTGTACCCAATATCAGCAAGACGTTTTTTTAATCCTTGTCGTCCTGATTGGCTGGAAAGAGGAAATAGTTCTCCTTTCCAACCAACAAGCTCGGGAGACATAATTTCATAAGTCTTGCGTGACTTATTCATACCGTCTTGGTGTACGCCAGCGCTATGCGCGAAGACATTTTCTCCAACAATTGGCAAAGTATCAGAAATTGATTTTCCGATAACAGACGAAAGAAATCTCGCGGTTGGACCAATTTTTGCGGTGTCAATGTTTATATTAACACCGAAGTAATCCCGTCGAGTTTTGAGCGCCATAACCACTTCCGCGAAATGAGTATTACCAGCTCGCTCCCCAATACCATTGATAGTACAGTGAGCTTGTCGCGCGCCGTTTTTGATGCCAGCCAATGTGTTTGCTGTTGCCATACCCAAATCATTATGACAGTGTACTGAAAGAGTAGCGTTGTGTTTATGTAGAAAATAAACCTCTTGATTTAGGCGAGCAATCATATCGCCAAACTCTTTGGGCACAGCATAACCCACAGTGTCCGGTATGTTGATGGTGTTAGCACCGGCTTCAATTGTCGCTTTAACAATGCGTTTCAAAAAATCAAAACCAGTACGGCTCGCGTCCTCGGGTGAAAATTCCACATCATCAACATACGAGCGCGCTTTGCGTATTGCATTTACAGCAACACTAATAACTTGCTCTTCCGACATCCGCAATTTATCCTTGAGGTGAATATCACTGGATGCGATAAACACATGGATTCGTGGCGGTGTAATCGCGTTTTTGAAGGCGCGAGCGGCGCATTCAATATCCTCGTTTCGCGCGCGCGCGAGAGCGGCGCATTTAATACCCGCAACTTCCTCCGCAACATAACGTACTGACTTAAAATCGGCATCAGATGAAATAGGAAAACCCGCTTCCATTACATCAACACCCATTTCCGCCAAATGTCTTGCTAGGAGAACGGTTTCTTCTGGGCTATGATTATTGCCCGGCGCTTGTTTCCCGTCCCTACTTGTTGTGTCAAAAAAAATCACCTTGTCCTGATTACTTTTCTTTGTAATCATAAGAACACCTCCTTTTCAAAGAACTATTTAGAATTAGATGTTTTATGCTAAAATTATTTAACATAAACAAATCAAGCCCCTGTGTGAAGGGCTTGCTTATAATTATTTTTGAATTTTGTGTTAAAAATATTTTTTATTTAGGTAAGCATAAGTAGACTCTCCACGCGGATATGTTAAAGTAGTCCCAGCAAGAGGCTAGTTTTTTGAACAGCAAAAGACATTGTTCCTTTTTTGACTTTATTCATATTTTAACAATATCATAATGTCTGGAATAGGCAAGTCTTGAATTCAAATCTGAACCGGGAACAATCCCTTAAAACAAAAACTTCGTTTCTGTTAAGATAATATCACTTTACAAATGGTCGATATTATCAATAACATAACGAAGTTTTTGTATGAATAATTA
>JAHIYV010000078.1 GCA_018814635.1 Patescibacteria group bacterium
CTGAATACTTGGAGGGTGAGGAAGCGAATGCTTGGAGCTTCCACAAGACTCATTGAGGGCTTTTGTGAGCGAAGCGAAACAAAAGACCCAATGAGTGGACAGCTTCTGTAAGAAGGAACCCCGAAAGAAAAACACCCTTTCCTTTTTCAAATGAAATTTCACCCCCGCCAAATCAAGAAAGCAAGGAGTGTTTTTCTTTCGGGGTTGCCGAGGCTCTGCGAGGCAGTGGCGGAACGATTCATTCTCGCTCAAAAAAAGTTCGAACAAATGATATAATGACACCACCAAATCAGAACCTATTTTCAAAACAAAGTATCATAGCGTTCCCCGCCGCTCGCTTCGGCAGGAGGGCGTAAAATTAATTTGTTGAGGGTTGAGATATTTATGGAGCTAGTTACTAATTTAATATGTAAACCCAAAACTACATTTTTTGCGAGATGAAATATGTTGCAAAAAATTATTGCAAAAAATTTCCTCTTTATTTTTTGTGAAAAATATAGGTTGAACGCCTGTTCTCTGGTATGGTAATATTCGTACGGTTGCGGTTGATTTTTTATCTAGCACCACTTCAACAGCAACGCCTTTGGTTGTTTGTTCAGCAAACTGGTCAAAAATAAAATTACCTAATGAATAAAAAATAGGTTTATTTTTATATATTTCAATTGGTTGTATAACATGGGGGTGGTGTCCAATAATAATATCAGCACCACTATCAATCAAAGCGTGTCCAACAATTTGCTGCGCCGTTGAATAATTTAATTCATATTCATTTCCCCAATGAATATTGACCACAACAAAATCATTTTCTTTATCCAGTTGCTCAATAATCGGATAAAATACTCGAGTAGGAATTCCGCCAATAGATAAATCTATGCCAATAAAAGCGATTTTGTGATTATTTATTTCACGAATAATAAAACTCTGTTGTGAATTTCCGCCACCAAAATATCCAATTTGATTTTCAGTAAGATATTTTCTTGTGTCATCTAAACCTTTATAATAACAATCAAAAGAATGATTATTGGCAAGTGACACTACTCCAATATTATTATCTGCCAATATCGTTGCGATATCTGGGTTAAATTTGAAACTATACGCCTTCTTTTGGCAATTTAAGGTATTGGTTATTGGACCCTCAAGATTAGCGCTCACTATATTATATTTTTTTGTGATTTTTTTTGTATAGAAAAAAGAATCAGTCCCCTCTTTAATATATTTTCCAACATTTCTTCCCAACATTACATCACCTAAAAAAAGCATTTTTAAACTATCACGATTATTGTTTTCAACAATAACTGTTTGTTGCTGTAAAAACATATTTACAACGCCTATTATCACAGCAATAAATAATAATTTCATACTCGTGTAATTTTATTCATCCATTGTATAGTGAGGTAATTCTAATTGCTGTGTTTCCATGGAAATCTCGCTGAAAATATTTTCTTGTTTAACAATAATAGTTCCCTGTTTTACAAGTTCTAACATTGCCAAAAAACTAATTACAACCGTTATTTTTTCAACTTTGCCATATTTAGAAAACTCGCCAAAATTCATTTTTAATTTTTGGGTAATTCTCTGTGTAAGATTTACAATTGTTTCCTCTAAACTTATTGTTTTTTTTACTGTTTGTTGCGGTATTTTTTCGGGCTTTGGTGCCCTATTAATAGTATCCAAAACTACCATAAGTATATTTTCTTTTGTGATAGTGTGGTCAGGCGTAAAAATTGGCTGTATATATTTTGAAATTTGAGCGCGCGGAAATATTATATTCTTGCCAAAGCGTTCTGCAACAAAAACAGAAAGTTGTTTGTATTTTTTATATTCTTTGAGTCTGTCTTCTAGTTCTTCAATATTCTGCTGTTCTTCTGTTGTAATATCAAGTTGGGGTAATAAAGATTTTGATTTAATAAGAATTAAAATAGAAGCGACCACAACAAAATTAGTAATTTCAGAAACAGGAAAATAAGAAGTTTGTCCTGAACTTACTAAAGAATTTTGAAATTCTTGAATATGTTTAATATAATCATCGGCAACTTTTGATAAAGAAATATCATTGATAAATAATTTGCGTTTTTCTACCAGAGATAATAATAAATCTAGTGGTCCTTCAAAAACTTCTGTTTTAATATTAAAAGTCGCGTTTTCCATTATTATTTTTGTGAGAATTTTGTATAATTTTTATAAATTCACAAACCGGATCATTTTTTTGAACCAAAACACTTTCTAGCGTTTTTAATAAAATCAAATCTCGCGAACGTTCTCCCAACATATTAAGTAAAGGCATAAAAGAAATTGCTCCTTCGCTAGCCATAAGTCGTTCGCCTTTCTTAACCAACCTTTCGCCAAATGCGTGATTACGAGAAAGAGGGCTATGTCCAGTTGTCACAAGATCTCCAATACCCGCCAAATTGTAAGCAAAAGAGCCATCTCCTCCTAATTGTGTAAGTATGTAATGCATTTCCTCTAATGCTTGAGTTGTTAAAACGCCTTTGAAGTTTGAACCCATATTAAGAGCAGTCGCTATTCCAAACGCAACAGCATAAATATTTTTTAGAACGCTTGTTATGGCGACACTATGTGTATCTTGTGTTGTTTCAAGATATAAACGAGTTCCTTTGAAAATATCCATTGCGGTTCTGCAAAGATTATCACTACCAGCAATAATTGCTTTTGATGCTAATCCTTTTTGTAGTTCTCCTGCAAGCATCGGACCACAAAGCATACCAATCTGTTCACTCCTAAAATATTCAACAAGAAATCTTGGGACAAAATATCCTGTCGTCTGCTCTATCCCTTTTGTAAGAGCAATAATTAATGTTGTGTCATTTGTGTATCGTACCAAACTTTCCGCGACATCTTTAATGTTCCATGACACAACACAAAGGAAAATCATTTGCGCATCTTGAACAAGTTTTTTGAATGGCTGGTTATGTGTAATTTTCTTAGAATCAGAATCCCAATATTGAATCTGATTATTTTCATTTTTAGAAAGAACATTCCCAAGTGCAGTACCCATTGCTCCCGCGCCTATAATTAAAATTTTTTGTTGCATATTATAGAAAAATTAAAATGTAAAAATCAAAATGGAAAATTTACCCTGTGAAATAATTTTTGTTTTGCAAAAATTGCTTCGCATTTCACAGGGTGAACAGTGTAAAGTGTTAAAAATCACAAGAAAAAATTATTTCTTATTTCTTTGTTTGAATTTTTATCCCAAGTTCTTTTAACTGTTTTTTGTTTGCTGGTGTTGGCGCTCCTGTCATGAGCTCTTTTGCTTCTCCTGTTTTTGGAAAAGCAATAACTTCACGAATATTTGGTTCACCTAATAAAAGCATAAGAATACGATCTATACCCGGAGCAAACCCACCATGTGGTGGCGCGCCATACTTAAATGCTTCTAATATATGCCCAAAACGAGATTGCTGTTCCTCTTTACTAATACCCAATAAATCAAACATTTTTTCTTGAAGTTCTTGTTCATATATTCTTATACTACCAGAACTTAACTCAAACCCATTCAAAACAAGGTCATAAGAATTTGCGCGAATAGACAAAAGATCTTCACCATCCATAAATTTCTTTTTGTCTTCTTCTTTTGCAGAACAAAAAGGATGATGTGTTGTTGTAATTTTACCATCTTCGTCTTTTTCAAACATAGGAAAATCAATTATCCAAACAAACGCTAATTCATTTTTATCTTCTTTGTTTTCTCGTAAATCTGGCTTATCAGAGCCATATTTCTCCATTGATTCCGCGTAAGTTGTTCGCGTAAATGGGGTTTTTGATATTTTCTTCTCTGGAAATAATTTTTCAACAAGCTCTATAAACATTTTTTCTGTAAATTGCAAAACTTCTTCTTGTGTTATGAACGACATTTCATAATCAAGCTGTGTAAATTCAGGTTGTCTATCTCCGCGTAAATCCTCATCTCGCATACACCGCGCAATTTGAAAATATTTTTCAAAACCCGCAACCATACATAATTGTTTATATTGTTGCGGAGATTGTGGAAGCGCGTAAAATTTTCCTTGATCAATCCGAGACGGCACTAAATATTCACGCGAACCCTCAGGTGTGCCTTTCATTAATAAGGGTGTTTCAATTTCTACAAAATCATTTTTATGCATATACTCGCGGAAAAAAGTAATAACTTTATCGCGAACACGAATATTTTTTTGCATCCGTTTTGTTCGTAAATCTAAATATCTATATTTCAAACGAACCTCCTCATCTATATTTATCGTATCTTCATTAATTTCAAAAGGCAAAGTTAATGATTGATTAAGTACTTTAATACTCAATGCTTCAAGTTCAATGTCCCCGTTTTGCTCATCTGTGTTTATCATTTTCTCGGGACGCTTATTTACTTTAGCTTGAACTTCCACCACCCACTCAGGCCGTATCTCGCTCGCAATCTCACGCGCTTCCGTATGACTAGGCAAAATCACCATTTGTACCAGCCCACTCATATCTCTTAAATCAACAAAAATAAGTTTGCCGTGATCGCGTCGTACATTCACCCAACCAGCAACTATTATTTCTTCGCCAATATGTTTTTGCAGATTACCAATATATATTCTATTTTTCATTATTTTTTTGCCTAGTTTAATGTCTTAATAATACCAACACACTCTTGTATAATTTTCATTTTTTTGATTGCTCGCTCGCGCGCAACAGTCCCGCCCTTTCGAAGTACCTCTAATACATAATCCGGATTTTTTGCCAGGTCTTCTCTTTTGTCACGCATTGGTTTAATAAAAGAAATCATATTTTCAATCAAAATTTCTTTGGATTCTTTGTAGCCCATTCCTCCTTTTTTATATTTTTCTATAATTTTCGGCAAATTTTCACCCGCAAAAAGCTTGTGTAATGCAAACACATTACATTTCTTGGGGTCTTTGGGTTCATCAACTACTTTAGAGTCCGTTGAAATTGACATTACAGCTTTTTTTATTATTTCATCAGAACCAAACAAAGGAATAATATTGTTGTAACTTTTGCTCATTTTACGACCATCAACACCCTTGATTACCCCTGTTTCACTTAAAATTATTGGCTGAGGAAGTGTAAAAATTTCTTTTTTGAAAATATGATTAAACTTTTCTGCTGTATCTCGCGCGTACTCAACATGCTGTTTTTGGTCCGCGCCAACAGGTACAACATTTGTATCTTGAATTAAAATATCAGCCGCCATTAGTATCGGGTAATCAAACAGGCCAACATTTACCTCCTCATTTTTTGCAACAGCATCTTTATAAGCATGCGCCCTCATTAAATACGGCATAGTGGTGATGCAATTAAATATCCAAGTAAGTTCGGCAACCTCCAATACATCTGACTGCACAAAAAAATTAACTTTGTCTGGATTAAGTCCAACTGCTAGATAATCCAGTGCAACCTCAAGAGTTTGATAACGCAATCTCTCCGCATCTTGTACGCTAGTAATCGCATGATAGTTTGCAATAAACACATAACTTTCATAATCTTCCTGCATTTTAACCCATTGTTGAACAGCTCCAAAATAATTACCAATATGCAAAACACCACTTGGTTTAATACCAGACAAAAGTATCTTCTTTTTGTTTTTTTCTTTCTCCATAATCTAACAATACTAACAAAAATAAGCTTTTTGTGCTATGGCGAGCGCATTATGGTCATGTTATGTAGAATTTGAAAATCCCTAATTTGCAGTCTTTACCCTGTTCAACCACTGTTGACTAAAAGTCGACAGACTGTCCAACCTAGATTGAAATCTAGATTGAGATTTTACTCCATAACTTTGAAACTATCTCGACCTTCAGTTCGTTTTACCCTGGTTATATATACAATATATTGAAGTGATCGCCTGAAGGCGAGGGATTTTACCCAACTCAAATAGAGGCTTTAAAATTACAACTAATAATAACTCCTGTCTTCATTATACACTAAATAGCGAAATAAAAGATTCGCTGACCCCTTTTATCTTTTATCCCAAATGATGTATTTTGATATACGCGAGCGCTCCGTAAAGACCCATTTCATCGCCAAATTCTGCTTGCTTTAGTATTGGTTGTTCAATAGGAAAAACAACCGAAAGCTCTTCTCTATATTTTTTCTCAAGATATTTAAAATCTATACTTCTCATAATTCCACCCCCAATCGTTATAATTGAAGGAGACCATATTGTTGTCACATTATGAAGCCCCATCGCTAAAAAATTAGCTCGAGATTCCCAAAAAGCGCTATCGTGGATATCTTCTGGTTTTTTTCCTGTGTTTTGTTTAATACTTATTCCTGAAATATAATCCATAAGATAACCCTTTTTACTCCAACCTTTACATAGCGCGCCACCAGCATCAATAATTTGCCAGCCTGGCTCAAAACCAAATGTATTATCATCAATTTTCCCATCAACTATTATGGCGCCACCAACACCTGTACTTACAGTAAGATACACAGAAATTTTGTATCCTTGCGCTGGCCCAAAATGAGACTGCGCAAGCGCACCCATCATAGAATCATTTGTCATATAAACAGGACAATTAAAACTCTGTTTAATATCTTGTTTAATTGGCTTTTCTAACCAATTCTTTATTTGTGCTCCCCCACCAATCAACCTATTAGCGTCTGCGCTAAAAGAAGCCGCGATACTACCAACTACCATTTTTATTTTTTCTTCTCCTACTAATTTTAGTTTTATATCACGAAGAGCTTGAATACCTTCGTTATACTCCATAGGAGTTTCAATAATAAATGGCTTTTCAAAAGATTCTCCATCTCGTGAAAAAGTGATTCGCATTTTACTTCCACCAATATCAAACAATAAATACATATATAAAAAATTAAATTTCTTTTAAATATTAAATCATTAGAAAATTAGATATTCATTCAAAATTAGAAATTCAAAACTCAAAATTGATTTAATTTATCTATTAACAGGGTTACAATCATGACACAACCCTAAGTTTTCTAATTTATCCAAATACCTTACTATTGTTATCACAAATTCCGCATGACTCCAAGTCAGCGGTGTTGCTGACAAAGGTTTACCATTATATGGATCAAACTGTTCTGCCAAAATTCCAGATTCCAACGCCCTGTCAACTGTCCAGTCAATTAATTCTTGCGCTTCTTGAAGGTCAATTTCTGTTTTTGCTTTTGCAATATAATATTGCGCCATCCAAAGAGTCGTAATCACCCACGGATTACCTGGTACATTTTGGTCTTTCTTTTGGCGAAAATACACATCGCCTTCGTATCTTCCAAATCCACTTATGGATGTTTTGCAACACAGTCTTTCTTTTACAACATTTGCAAACCGCGCCAATCTCTCGTCATTAATATCAAAGACACTGAAAGCAAACAGACCATAAAAACCACCTATATCCAATGTCTTATCATATATAATTTCACCATTTTTTACATTTAACATTTTGTAAAAATATCCTGCTTCTTTGTCAAACAAATACTTACTCAGTTTTTCCCTTATTTCATCCGCTGTTTCACGAAATCGTTTTTCGCTTCTTTTTTTACCCAGAACACGCGCAAAATTACTTGCAGCAACAAGCCCAGCTATAACAAGAGCTGTTGTGTGTGTAGAGATACCATGTTTTTCTTCCCATAAATCATAACTTGGTTTTGGAAGTCTTGTTGTTCTGTCACGATAAATCAATAAAAATTCTGATGCTTTTTTTATAAAAGAATTATAAATAGATTCAATAAACTCAATATCTTTTGATATTTCATAGTGATTCCATAAAGCATAAATTACAATTGCAGTTGCATCTTCTTGAATCGGAAAAGCAATTTCTCCCTTCTGAATCCAGGGATGCCACGAACTACCAAGTGATCCATCTGGACAATATTTATGTAATAAATATCCATCATTAGTAAGAGTTGTATCACAAAATTGAAAATATCGTCTTGCAATATTTGTATTGCCAGTTAAATCAAGCGCGAGTGCGGAAACAGCTGCATCTCTAGGCCAACTATATCCATAAGAGTCTTTCCCAAATTGCAACATATCAGAATCTCCAGACGCCAAAATAGCCCCGTGGTTATCTGAGTGCACGCGAATCACAAACAAAGATTTCTTAAAAAGAGCAACCGTCGCGCTGTTCAGTAGATGAAAATTGTGATTATAGCGATTGACCCACGTGCTCCAAAAATCTCGCGTAGTATTGAGTAAATATGCTGGCGTTTTTGTCAAAACATAATTATCTAACTCCTCTGCTTCTTGTATGGATTTTGCAATAGTCATCCAATAATGTGTCGTTTTTGTTTCGTGGGAATCAAGTGTCATATAAAAACCCAGAACAGAATCAATAGGCCCATGTTCAATTGGGTTTTTAGGGAGTTCGCCTTGTTCGGCTGTTTTATATGAACCTTCTTTGCCATCAATATTAAAAATACCTGTAGTGTAATCACTAAAACTTTTTTCATCTAGTTGCCCATTCACCAAAAAAACCCTTTTTTTACTGTAATGTATAACAGTGTGTCGTATTGGATCAAAATACGCTGTATCTCCACGTCGCGACTCATAAATTTCAAATTCATGCGCAAAATAAAGTTTAATTTCTCGACGTCGGTTTGCTAAATTTTTTACACTAACTTCTCTGATGAAGATATTTTTTTCATTATAAACCGTATCAGAAAAATGTAATTCAATCTCAAGTTCGTTGTTTTTTGCAGACACATCACTTATTGGAGCATTTTCTTCAGATTGTATTTTAATATCCCAACCATCATCAAGCCAACGCATTTTGTCTTCTACCCAAACACCCACACGATGTTTATATTGTCCGCCAATATGATTTTCAAGCCCAACGAAAGGAAAGTACAAGTCGCGCGCCTGCGCGCGCTCGTCCATACAAACAAGAATATTTCCATTACCCAAAACAAGTGATCGTGACATAATGTTAAGTATAACATAAAACTAAAACTTTCTTGCAAATAAAATTACAGCAATCGTTTTGTTATTGTCTATAAAAAAGGAGTTGCTGGGAGATAATGAGTAGTTACCTGCATTTGACTTGACATTATATGTAAATATAGTATCATATCTTTAGCCAAATCGGGTTGTGAAAGAAATATAGTCGAGTTTTATTTTGCAGTACTTTGTATTTGGAGATTTATTTAAAACAAAATTATTTTTCTTAAACACATGAATAAAGGAACAATTGCTCGGCTTACAGATCGAGGATTTGGATTTATTGCACGCGATGGAGAAGATAAAGATCTTTTCTTTCACTCTAACGAATTGCAAAATGTTCAATTTGATGATCTTCGCGAAGGCGATAGTGTAACATTTGAAATCGCAGAAGGTCCAAAAGGACTTAATGCAACAGGTATCAACCGAGCCTAAAACTTAAACAAAAACACCCTCCAGTTGGAGGGTGTTTTTGTTTACATAAATTCTAGGTTTTGTTACTAAGGGCTCATACGTAAATAACTTCAGCAATTTCATCTTAACTTCTTGTCATCTCATGCGAAGTTTTTTGTCATCCCGTGCTCTAGGTCCAGAAATCGTGGCTATACCCCTGGATTCCGTTTTTCAATGGAATGACAAAGTGGAGGAGATAGCACGGAATGACAAAGAAAAAACAAATTAGTTTTTAGAAAGTTGATATTACTGGTAAAATTGATTAGTATTTGTTGTGAAGTATTATATGAAAAAACAAAACGAAATAAAAACAGGGTTGAAAACAATTTTCAGTTATTTACTTGAATATCGCAGAGATATTATTATTTTATCTATTCTTGGCGTAATTTCAGCAATTCCAAACGGTATCTATCGCCATCTTTATGAATTGCAAATTGGATTAAAATAAAAATAAAATTATTTTATATTAACTACGTATTTAAATACGTATTTAAATACGTAGTTAAATATGTATATCTAAATTATGAAAATTATCACAGTAACCCCATTATCGCGTAGTGTATTTAAAGAAGAACTTACTTACTTTACTTCTTCGCGGATTATGGTTGGTTCTTTAATATATGTTCCTGTTCGCGCTAAAACAATACCTTCTATTGTAACGCGTGTTCAGGATGCAAGCGATTTAAAAACACAAATTAAAAATGCGCCGTTTAGTATAAAAAAAATAGAGAATCTAAAAACGCGCAATGTCTTTACTCCACAACTTATAGAGAGCGCGAGTATTGCCGCAGACTATTTTGCGACTACCACTGGAAATATCATCCAAGCACTTGTACCAAAAATTATTTTGGACGCGTATAATGAAGAAAAAATTAAAAATATTCCCGCTTCACTAAAAACAATCCCCGAGCAACGAAAACTAAAAAACGAACACTATGTTTTTCAATCAAACAGCGACGAGAGAATGGTGGTTTATAAAAGTTTTATTCGTGAATCATTTGCGCGAAAACAATCAGTTTTTTTCTGCCTTCCTTCTGCTCAAAGAATAGGGCCTTCGTTACGCGCATTAGAAAAAGGAATTGGTGCTTACACTTATATACTACATGGAAAAATGTCCCAAAAGGAAATACTTGGACAGTGGAACAAAATTATCACCAATAAACATCCTGTGCTTATTATCGCCACTGGAGGATTTTTAGCGATTCCCCGTTATGATCTTGCAACAATTATAGTTGATTATGAAAATTCAAGCAGTTATAAAACCATAGCGCGTCCATTTTTAGACTATCGAGTGTTTGCGGAAATTTATGCCAAAACAGCAGGCCTTAAATTGATTTGTGGTGATGTATTTCTGCGGGTTGAAACATTATACCGCGAACAACAAAAAGAAATGATTCCTTTTACTTCATTAAAATTTCGCGCGCTTAGTACAGCAAAACAACAAATTGTTGATATGAAAGTTAAATCAGAAGCTTCAAAAAAAACTTTTATTATTTTAAGCAATGAATTAAAAAAACTTATTAGCGAAACTCAACAACAAAACGAACAACTTTTTATTTTAGTATCGCGCAAAGGACAAAACCCCCTTACGGTTTGTGGGGATTGTGGAACAATTATAAAATGTGATTATTGTAGTGCTCCAACCATACTACATAAAAAAAATAAACAAAATATTTTTATTTGTCACAAATGTGGTCAAACCAAAAACGCAGAGCGGCTCTGTGAAATATGTAAAAGCTGGCGTCTTGTACCACTTGGTATAGGCATACAACTTGCTGAGCAAGAAATAAAAAAAATATTTCCAAAAATTAAATTATTCAGACTAGATAGCGATGAAGCCACCACCCACAAAAAGGCATTGTCAATAATGAAATCATTTGTATCAGCCCCAGGAAGTATTTTATTGGGCACAGAAATGGCCTTGTCTTATTTAAAAAAAGATATAGAAAATATAGCTGTTCTGTCTTTAGAT
Organism: Patescibacteria group bacterium; assembly: GCA_018814635.1. Taxonomy (GTDB): domain Bacteria; phylum Patescibacteriota; class Minisyncoccia; order Phycocordibacterales; family JAGLOS01; genus JAGLOS01. The sequence continues at coordinate 11,334 of JAHIYV010000078.1, forward strand.
TCATTGTTTGCATTGCCCGATTTTAGAGCTCAAGAACGAATTTTTAATTTATTACTTCGTCTTTCTTCAATAGCGACAAAAAATTTTATTATTCAAACACGCAACCACGATGAAAAAGTTTTCAAGTATATATCAGAAGGAAACTTAATAGACTTTTATAGATATGAAATAAAAAACAGGCAAAAGTTAGGGTATCCACCCTTCAAAAAATTTATAAAAATTACTCGCGAGGGTTCAAAAGAAAAAGTAATTCAGGATATGAAAAAATTAAGCGCCATACTCACAGACTATGAGGCCTTTTCTTTCCCCGCATTTACACAAACTATAAAAAATAAATATCGTATACATATGCTTATCAAATTAGACGCAACAACAAAATTAGATGTAAAATTATTAGGAATATTAAAAGCGCTTCCTCCTACATATATTGTACAGGTTGATCCTGAAAATTTACTTTAGGTTTACTTTAGGTTTTTACAAACTGTAATTTTCTGATATAAAAGAGGTATGATTGCAATTATTCAAAAAGGAGATAATGTTTTGCGCGCTGTTTCAAAAAATGTCGCACCTTGTGAAATACTATCGCCCAAAATCCAAAAAGTTGTTAAAGATTTACAACAAGCTCTTGATGAAAATTTAGATGGTTTAGCAATTGCAGGTCCACAAATAGGTGTACCTTTGCGGATTTTTGTAATATCAAAACGAATATTCTCTCTTGATGATTTTGGACACCCACTTTCAAAACATATTAAAAATACTGAAAAAATACACAAGGATATTATTTTTATAAATCCAGAAATAATTAACCAATCAAAAAAAACTCAGGTTCTTCTTGAGGGGTGTTTGAGTGTAAGAAGTTTATATGGCAATGTAGAGCGTTCAGAAAAAGCCACCGTAAAAGCGTATGATATAGAAGGATCTGTTTTTACGCGTGGAGCAAGTAAACTTATGGCGCAAATTTTTCAGCACGAAATTGACCACTTAGAGGGTATTTTATTTTGTGATAAAGCAACAGATTTACAAAGAATGGATATTTCACCACGCGCAGTAAAAAAACTTGGAGGTTGTTCTCTTGGCGGTTGAACACCCAAGTGCTATAATATTTGGTATGGGAACAAGAAAAATACCATTTGCAAACGACGAATACTATCACATATACAATCGTGGAGTAGATAAAAGAAATATCTTTAAAGACATCAATGATCTTAATAGATTTTTTCAAAGCATGAAGGAATTTAACAGAGTTGAACCAATTGGAAG
>JAHIYV010000079.1 GCA_018814635.1 Patescibacteria group bacterium
ATACATATTTGTTAATAATTTTTAATTTAATAATCTTCTAATAAATAATACTAGGGCCTGGAATAAAATAACTCGTTCCAAGCTCTTACGACCTTTCTTCTTTTTTTATTTCTATGACCTAACCTAAGTAAGATCAAGATAAAATCAAGATCAGAAATTATACGAAAAGTATGTTCATTGAACATACCTTAACTTAATTTAATGCACTATTCTGTTTTCAATTTTCAATGATCTTTCTTTTTTACACGGATACGATGCAAAATTTTTACACCGGCAATCCCTACTTCTAATCATACATTGTGTATAATCAGCTGTCAAATAAAAACCGGAGTTTCACCGTATCTGTAGATATAATAGCATAAATTTCCAAAAACGTTACAAAAAAGACAAAAGCGAAAAAAGATAATTTTGAATTTCTAATTTTGAATTTTGATTGAAAGTTTAATTTTCTAATGATTTAATGATAAAATAATTTTCACATAAACAGATATCGGACACCTATTTAAAAATTTAAAATTAAGTCATTTAAAATTGATTCAAAATTAGAAATTAGAAATTCAAAATTGTATTCGCTCAGGATTATAAAAGACACTTCCTTGAATCTTGGTTCTTGGTTCTTGATTCTTGATTTATGCGAGGGAGTATCTGCTCCACCTTCTTTCTCCTGTCTTTTTTAATACCTTATTTTGCAACATAGAAACAAGGTCTCTTTGAATTGTTTTTTCACTACACCCGACAACTTGTAAAGAAATGTCCTTTATGGTCAGCTCTTTATTGTCCTTTAGAAGTTGCAGTATATGTTGTTTTCTTTTGTCCTTTATAAAATCATTCTGTCTTTTAGTGTCCTTTTGCCCACTTGGAGGTCGAACCTCCAAGTGGGATTTTTGGGTTTTTATATGTTGATTCTTTGGTTGATTCTCTAATCGCGCTGTGAAATTTTGCACTCTATGATCAATTTGTTTGGTTTTGTTAAAGATAGTTTTTTCATTATTTTTTTCTAAGATATTCTCATCAACCTTTCTATTTTCATCTCCATATAAGGAAGGGTGGTTTTTGGGTACAGTAAAAAAACTCTCCGGAAAAGTAAGGTTACTATTAGTCCTTCCGTTCTCCTTTTTTGATTCAATTTGTTTTTTTATAAAAAAATATTCTCGCTTAAGAACTGCGTGATTCATTCCTGAAATAAATCCTGCTAAATACGCAATTTCCAACATAGAAAGCATTTCATTTAGAAGACTTAAAATGCGCGAAAAAGAACCTGTGCCGCTTTGTTCTTTTTTTTCATTGAGGGTTGAGGAGTAGTTAAGTAATAATAATCCTGTCTCGCGAAATTTCCACTTCATTGGTTCTCTATCGGACAAAAAATTTGTTACCATATAAATTGCCGTAACAAGTTTTTCTGTTTTATTTTCAAAAAAATAATAAAAGTCAATATCTTTATTATCGTTGTTGGTATAAAAGTCATCTCTGGTAGTTGATATGTTATTTATTGTTTTGTCTTTTTTTAACATAGTAAAATTATGTCTTATAGATTAGTTTTTTAGTTTATCTTGTTACATATAATTACTTGTGGTAATTCTTAAAAGACACTGTGTGTTTTATTTAATAAATTTTATTGTTACTAATGTCTTTTATATTGTGAAAGAATCTGTATGTCTTTTAGAATATATTTGTGGAAGAATTGTCTTTAAAAATTTTCTTATGTCCACTATATAACAGACATTATAAAAGTCAAACATGTAATAGTTTATAGTTTGTAGTGAGTAGTTTGTAGTAAAAAGTTAAAAGTGAAATATTGCTGGGGAGTTACATAAGTAAGTAAAACCAAGGTCGCACCTCTTCCGTCGTTCCGCTTCGCTTCACTCCTCCTCGAGGAACGACCTTTTAGCCGAGAAATAAAACAAAAAAAGAGCTTGGCGAGGCCGGGCCTTGCCTTGAAAATAAGGCAAAAAAAGTACTGGTGGTTTCGTTGGAGATTTGTGGTACTATAGTAGTCATTATTTAATTATAAATTATGAAAACGAAGAAAAAAAAGGAATCTGTGGAAAAAAAAAGTATGTGGGATGGTATTGCTTTGGAAGTTAAACATAGCGCGCTTTCAATTATTTTTATTGCATTAACTATTTTTTTTATTCTCTCCCCTTTTGGTAAGGCGGGAGTTATGGGCGATAAGATATTTAACTGGTTGACAGCGTTTTTTGGCGCGGGTTATTTTATTATTCCTCTCCTTTTTATTATTCTCGCTGTTTCTTTAATGAGAGACTCTCGTCCACAATTTGCGAGAACAACTGTTGTTGCTTCTTTTTTATTTTTCACTTCAACTCTTGGAATTATAGAATTGCTGGGAATAGCATTTGGATTAACTAATAAGGGGGGCTGGTTGGGGAATTTTATTGAAGCGCCTTTGGTTAAACTTTTTGATGTTTGGATTAGTTTTGTTTTTCTTTTAATGTTTGGAATAATTTCTCTTCTTGTTATTTTTAATACAAAACTTCCCGCGCGGACATTGCTGTTTTGGAAAAAAGATACAAAAAACGACGAGCCTCTAAGTAAAGACGAGAACGAGGAGGAGAGCAATGCAAATGAAGAAGAAGCGACAGAGGAAGAGCTTTCTCAAGAAAAAGAATCGGAACCAGATGAAATACATTCGGAACCAGAACCAGAGCAAAAAAATTCCTTAAAGAAAATGTTGGGGTTAGGCACAAATTCAACCTCTTCTTTTTCTTATAATTATGGTAGTAATATAAAATTTGTCCCTCCCCCTCTAAAATTACTCAACGGCGACAAAGGCAAACCTGGTTTTGGTGATATCAAGGCAAACTCAAATATTATTAAAAGAACCTTGGAAAAGTTTAGGATAAATGTTGAAATGGACGAGGTGTCAGTTGGACCATCAATAACTCGTTACGCTCTTAAACCAGCCGAAGGCGTAAAACTTTCGCGCATTGTTGGACTGCAAGATAATTTAGCTTTAGCTCTCGCGGCGCATCCCATACGAATAGAGGCCCCTATTCCGGGCAAATCACTTATTGGGATTGAGATACCAAACAGCGCGAGAACAACAGTAGGCCTGGGTACCCTTTTGAAAGAAAATGCCTATCAGTCATCTTCTAAAGATTTACTCGTGGCTCTTGGTAAATCAATTGATGGAAAACCACATTTTGCAAATTTAGCAAAAATGCCACACTTACTTATAGCAGGTCAAACGGGCGCGGGAAAATCTGTTACAGTTCACGCTCTTATTATTTCTCTTCTTTTTAGAAATTCGTCAGAAAATCTTCGGTTGATTATGGTGGACCCAAAACGAGTAGAGCTTACTCTATATAATGACATTCCTCATTTGCTTACCCCTGTGATCACCGACCCGCAAAAAGCAATCCGCGTATTGAATCAGGTTGCCAAAGAAATGGAACGCCGTTATGATATTTTGGGCGCTGAAAAAGCTCCAAATGTTGAGTTTTACACTAAAAAAATATATGAACCCGCTTTGAAAAAATATCAAGAAAAAATAGCCAAAAAAAAGAAAGAAAACGCAAACAGTATTACTGATAATAATGAGCAGTCAATGGAAGAAGATGCTGATAATATAGAGAACTCGCCCAATATTCCGGAACGAATGCCTTATATTGTTGTTGTGATTGATGAACTTGCTACAATTATGTCGTCCTACCCACGAGAACTTGAGGCTGGTATTGTGCGTCTCGCGCAATTAAGTCGCGCGGTGGGAATTCATTTAATTCTTTCAACTCAACGCCCTCAGGTTAGTGTCATTACAGGACTTATTAAAGCAAATGTACCATCAAGAATTGCTTTGCAAGTATCATCATATGTTGATTCAAAAACAATTTTAGACACAGGTGGAGCGGAAAAACTTCTCGGCGCGGGAGATATGCTGTATTGTTCGGGAGAAATGTCCAAACCAATACGACTCCAGTCGGCTTTTATTACCACAGAAGAAATAAAAAATGTTGTAAAACACATTATTCAAACACACAAAGAACATCTTCCTAGCGAGATAGCTATAGATATTACTTCTCAAGAAAATAATACTGATGTTATTTTTGCATCAATGACCAATGATGGCGATAGTGCGAACGAGGACAAAAGAGATAATAATGATGGCGACAGTGACAGTGAGTTATACAAGAAAATTAGAGAATTTGTAATACAATCGCAAAAAGCATCTACTTCTTATTTACAGAGAAAATTCCGTATCGGTTATCCACGCGCCGCGAATATTATGGATGAATTGGAACAAGATGGAGTTGTCGGTCCTAGTGATGGAGCCAAAGGAAGACAAGTTTTAATAAAACCCACTGACTCTACCACCAATTCAGATGATGACAATGATAACGAATAATGAACAATATAAACCACTTGGGGGTGAAACCCCCAAGTGACACAAACAGTGGAATATGGCTGGTAGAAACATAAAAACAATAATAAGAACTTTTATAATTACATTGGCGGTAATCGCAATTTTGGGGTATGCATATTATAGAACACAAGATTATCTTGCTGGTCCACAAATAATTGTCTCATCTCCTCTCAATAATCAGACTGTGACCAATCCCCTACTTACAATACAAGGACAAACAAAAAATGTAACTAATATCACCTTAAATGATAGAAAGATATTTATTAACAAGAAAAATGTTTTTGCTGAACAAATTTTCCTTCAACCGGGGTATAATGTAATTAAAATAGAAGTTATGGATAAATTCAAAAAACGAGTTACAAAAAAGATTAAAATAGTGTATAAAGAATAAGGGGTTAATGGTCTGAGTAAAAATAGAGTTTTATTTATTTAGTTTAATTTTTATATTATGGCAAAAGAAAAAAAGAAAAAGGTGGATGGACTAGATATTGAAGACACAATAAAAGAAATTCGGACAAAGTTTGGTGAGGGCTCTATTATGCGACTTAATGAGAAACCTAAAATCGCCGTTGAGGTAATTCCAACAGGATCACTCGGCTTAGATGCAGCTTTGGGTGTTTGGGGTTTACCTTGTGGGCGTGTTATTGAAATTTTCGGCCCAGAATCGTCTGGCAAAACAACTCTCGCTTTGCATGTTGTTGCTGAAGCGCAAAAAAAAGGTGGTGTTTGCGCCTTTGTGGACGCAGAACACGCTATGGATCCCGATTATGCAAAAAAACTAGGTGTAAAAACCGACGAGCTTTTAATTTCACAACCAGATAACGGCGAACAAGCGCTTGAAATAACCGAGAGTTTAGTGCGCTCTGGAAAAATATCTGTGGTTGTAATTGACTCTGTCGCGGCTTTAACCCCAAGAGATGAAATAGAAGGCGATATGGGAGCGCACCATGTGGGAAAACAAGCACGATTGATGTCGCAAGCTTTGCGCAAATTGACCGCAATTGTAAATAGAACAAAGACCGTGGTTATTTTTATTAACCAAATAAGAATGCAAATTGGCGTGATGTTTGGTAATCCAGAAACAACTCCCGGAGGAAAAGCTCTTAAATTTTACACATCCGTTCGCCTTGATATCAGACGCATCGCTCAGATTAAAACAGGCGATGTGGTGATCGGTTCCCGCACCAGAGTAAAAGTTGTGAAAAATAAAGTGGCGGCGCCATTCAGGCAGACAGAATTTGATATTATTTATGGCGAGGGTATTTCACAAGCTAGCGAGCTTCTTATGCTCGGTGAAAAGTATAATATTATTTCAAAAGCTGGCGCGTCCTACAGTTTTGGCGAAACAAAGCTCGGAAGAGGATACGATACAGCGCGAGTATTTCTTAAAGAAAACACCAAAATACGCAACGAGATAACAAAAGGAATAAAAGAAGAACTTAAAAAACAAGAATAATCATTGTTGAGTGGTGATCTTAAGTTCCAGTAAAATATTATTACTTCGTAAGACTATTAACTTAAATTTGAAAATATAATTTAAAGATTAAAAATCAAAATGAAAAATAATAGACCTGTCCCGTAATTAGTTTCGTAGCGAAATTTCCAGATTTTGAGTAGAATTTTTTATAAATTTTTTAAGCTCACCCTGTTAAATAGTCGCGAAGCGAATTTAACAGGGCAAGTGCCTAAGTATAGGCGTAAAAATTTAGAAAAAATTATGCCAAAATATGGAAATTGTAGTAGGAACTAATTACGGGACAAGTCTAATA
>JAHIYV010000080.1 GCA_018814635.1 Patescibacteria group bacterium
CCAACAGCGCTGTTGGTGTGTAGGCTTGAAAAAACTAGATGACCTGTAAGCGCGGCATTGATCGCAATTTTTGCCGTTTCACCGTCTCTGATTTCTCCAACCATAATAATATCAGGATCTTGTCGCAAAGCTGCGCGCAAACCACTCAAAAAAGTATAATTAGTTTGATTGTTAACTTGTGTCTGAACAATGTCTTTAATGTGATATTCAATAGGGTCCTCTATGGTAATAATTTTAATATCGGGGTGCAAAACTTTTTTGAGAAAAGCGTAAAGAGTTGTAGTTTTTCCCGCGCCTGTAGGCCCCGTGGTTAAAATCATTCCCGTGGGTTTAGAAATTTCTTTTTTTAATATCTCAAAAAGGTGATTATTTATTCCTAACTCTTCCAACGGAACGGAAATTGACGCAGGGTCAAGAATTCTCATAACAATTGATTCCCCATGCTGACCAGGCAAAACAGAAGTACGAATTTCAATTTCAATATCTTTAATTTTCACGCTAAATCGCCCATCTTGCGTGTCTTTAGTTATATTAAGTTTAAGTCCCGACAAAAGTTTAATGCGAGTAATTATTCTATGATAGAGGATATGATCAATAAAACACATATCTTGAAGCGCTCCATCTATGCGATAACGGATTCTCACAGAGTCTTCTTGGGGCTCTATATGTATGTCAGACGCTTTGATTGCAAAGGCGCCTGCAAGCATAAGTTCAAAAATGCGAGAGAAATTTTTCTGGGATTTGGTTGCTAGAAGTGTGTTAATTTGGTCAGTAATTTGATTTAGGTTTGTAATACTTTCTATTAAACCAAGTATATCGTCGTTCATAATACCAACAAGCCCGGCATCAGCTTTTGTTGCGCGCGAAATTTCTTTGTATTTCTCCCACACAACACCCAAACTTTCTTTAGAGGCTAGATAGGTTATCACCTGAAAACCTCTCTGTTGCAATGCCCGAAGGGCTTGCTCGGTTTTTTGATTAAGGGGTGAAAAAACAGCAACCTTTATTTGTTTTTTAATGCCCGTACCAAACACAGCAATAAATGCGCCTCGCGCAGTCTCCTCGGTTATAATTGAAAGGGCTTTTATTTCAATAACCATGGGCGTAATAAAAATATAAGGCATATTATATTTTTGAGCAAGTATTTCAATCACCCTTTCCTCCTCTTTTCTGCGAAGAGATTTTATTTGTTCATTTTGTTTTGTTTCATTAAAATGCACCATATTATATTTCTCAAATAATAGCTTTTTTTAAGCAAAAAAACAAATTAAGGAAAAAAGATTCCCTGCTCTCTTGTCGCCGTAATCTATTGGCAATTAATTCCTGATATCAGCGATAGCGTGTAAACTGGTGTTTGATATTTGGGTTTTCTTAATTTTCACCAGCGCCAAGCTGCGTATTGTCACTTGGGTGTCCAACACCCAAGTGACACCCAAGTGACAACAACACCCAAGTGACACCCAAGTGACAACACCCAAGCGAGAAACAATGAGGGTTGGGCGTAATTAAAAAATCCAAGGGTCGCCCTTGCAGGATAACAAGGGTTTGTTTCCAAAACAAGAAAACAAGCGTATTTCTCATAGATTTGTTATAATAAGTTAATGAAAAAATTACGCGAAATTATACAAGAAGCGGAAGAAAAAAAAGTTGCTATTGGACATTTTAATATCTCAAACATTGAAGGGTTATGGGCGGTCTTTCGCGCGGCGCAAAAATATGACGTGCCGGTTATTATTGGTTTATCGGAGGGAGAGTGCAGTTTTGTTGGCGCGCGACAAGCGGTGGCTTTGGTTAGAAGTTTAAGAGAGCAGTATAATTATCCTATTTATCTAAATGCGGATCACACTTTTTCGTTTAAAAAAGTGAAAGAGGTTGTAGATATAGAGTTTGACTCGGTTGTGTATGATGGTGCTAAATTATCATACGAAGAAAATATTGCAACAACAAAAAAATGCGTGGAATACGCCAAATCAGTAAGCCCGAATATTTTAATAGAAGCGGAAATGGGCTATATCGGTAGCTCATCAAAAATATTAGATGAAATACCAGAAGGCGCAGGGATTTCTTCAGAAATGTTTACTACACCCGTGGAAGCGAAAAAGTTTGTAGAGAAAACAGGGGTTGATTTGTTTGCTCCTTCGGTGGGAAATATTCATGGTATGTTAAAAAATATAGCCAATCCGAGCCTAGACATAGCGCGAATTAAAGAAATTCGCGTGGCGACAGGTGTTCCTCTTGTTCTTCACGGCGGTTCTGGTATTTCTGATAAAAATTTTAGAGAAGCAATCCAGGCTGGAATTAGTGTTGTACATATCAATACAGAGATTCGAGTTGCTTATCACGATGCAATTGTAAAGTCCCTCAAAGAAAACCCTGACGAAATTGCTCCATATCGCATTATGAAACCTGTAGTAGAAGCAATGCAAAATGTAATTGAACAACGAATTAAATTATTTTCTGGTTTTTCATTTTGATTTTTGATTTTTACATTTTAATTTATTATATGACTTATATTATTGTTGGACTTGGAAATCCGGGCGAGGATTATGTTGATACGCCACATAACACAGGACGAATTGTTTTGGAGTGTTTTATGCAAGAAAAAAGTTTTTCGGACTGGGAGAAAAAGAAAGAACTAAAAGCGAATGTTTCAAAAGGTAAGATTGAAAAAAAATCCGTAACCCTAGTTGAGCCTGATAACTATATGAATAATTCAGGGAAAAGTCTTGTAAAATTAATAAAAAACAAAAAACAAGCTGAACAACTTGTGATTATTTATGATGACATTGATCTTCCTTTAGGGACATTAAAAATTTCGTTTAATCGTGGAAGTGGCGGACATAAAGGCGTGGAATCAATTGTCAAAAGCATTAAGACGCGGGCATTTATTCGTATTCGTGTTGGCATTGCCCCTACGACGCCTGCTGGTGTAATCAAAAAACCAAAAGGTGAGGATGCAGTAGGAGATTATATTTTGAAAAAATTTTCAAAAAAACATCGGGAACAACTTGACCAAGCTATTCTCCGCGCAGTATCCGCGGTTGAAACAATAATTTGTCACGGAAAAGAGCAAGCAATGACAGATTGGAATTGACAACAACCTATCTAATAATCTAAGGACCGTCCTTAGATAAAAGAAGTGGCTATTTATATGGCTTTTTTTGTTATCCAAGAGCTTTCCTTGGACAGATTCTAGAGCGGAGTATTCTCCCCACCACATTTCTTTCTTATTTTAACCACACAGCGATCAATATCTCTTTTACATTTTTGAATATTTTTTATTTGGCGCTTAACTATTAAAGCGCTACATTTTTTATATTTTTCTTCAGCTTTGTCTTTATATTTTTCAGCTTTGTTTAAATAGTAAGCTTTTTTCTCCACCGCTTTATTTTTGCATTTATCATACTTTTCTTGATATTTTTGCTCTTTTTGCCTAGTTTTTTCAAGACACTTGTTATATCTGTCATTAGCTTTTTGAATACAACGATTATATTTTTTTTGGTTTTCTTTATATCTTTCACAAGATTCAAGTTTCTTTGTTTTTTGACTTTCGCATTTGCTACGATATTTTACTAAATATTGCTGATATTTTGTATTCTTTTTTGCGCAAGATTCTAGAACTTTATTCGCTTTCTCCTGGTACTTATAAGAAGTTTTCATTTGTTTCTCTCGACGATCTTTACATTTTGTAGCAGTTTTTTTCACCTTCTCTATACACTCATTGCCTTTAGTGTAACACTTTTCTATTTCTGCGGCGCACTCTAGGGCATCTCCAAAACTACTCCAACTAGCTCTTGCAACATTATGTTCAAATACAACCACACCTAACATGCCAACAGTAAATACTAAAAAAGAGTAATAAATAAGCTTTTTCATTTTTTAATTATAATTTAACTTGTTTCTAATAATATAAAGAAAGCCCTCTATTAAGTCTATAAATATTTTGTTAATTATTTTTTAATTGTATGCTACACCAAAAATAATGCAAGAAAACCTAAAAATTGCGATAAAATGTATATTTTGCTAATATGATAGTCTCCATTGCGGGTATAGTTTAGTGGCAGAATGACTGCCTTCCAAGCAGTAGACGGGAGTTCAATTCTCCCTACCCGCACCTTTACCTAGATTTTAGTAGGTAGCCGAGGCCTACCAATAGTAGACGGGAGTTCAATTCTCCCTACCCGCACCTTTACCTAGATTTTAGTAGGTAGCCGAGGCCTACCAATAGTAGAC
>JAHIYV010000081.1 GCA_018814635.1 Patescibacteria group bacterium
TATGTATTGAGTAGCGGTTATTATTTATTAGACTTTTTAAGAATTAAACATATGAAAAACTTACAAACTAAAATCCACAAATTACAAACCAACGGGGGGGGTTCACTCTTATTGAATTACTTGTGGTTATTTCCATTATTGGAGTTTTATCCAGTGTTGTTATGGTAAATGTAAATAAAGCTAGTATGAAAGCTAGAGATGCAAGAAGGATGTCAGATTTGAAAACGATACAGCAAGCAATCGAATTCTATTATGACAACCATGGATATTATCCTGTCTGTAGCAGCGGTGTTTATATTGATAATGGCATTAATGATTGCCTTTCCGTTGCCTTAATTGCAGACGGCGTTATTCCTATCGTCCCGGTGGATCCTCTTTATGGTAAGGATGGAGTTGGGGCTGGGGGGCAGGATTATCAATACTATAGTACAGGTAGTGGTAATGAATACGCCATAAGATCAATTTTTGAAGGAGAACCTTTAAAACAAAACGCTGATTATCCTAATGGCTCTGCTTGTGATAGTGGCATATACCCAACTTGTAGCTGGTATGGCACATGTGTTTACAGAGGATATAATCCAGCAGGATGTGATGGTTTGACGCAAGCTTATGGTTCCGAGTATTGATTAGCCAGTCAAGTTGAAAGAGGAACCAAGCGCTTTATGTAGTTTTTGGGGTAGGGGTAGGAATAAATATAAATTATGTAACTCAAACTGATTATGTCAAGTTGTGAAATAGTTTAAAGTAAGATACAATGACACGGCTATGTATGAAAAACAATATCTAAGCCAAAATAAATTTGACGAGCTCACAAAAGAATTGGAACACTTGCAAAAAGTCAAACGAAAAGAAATCGCGGAAAAACTTGATTTCGCAAAATCTCTTGGTGATTTGTCGGAAAATGATTTACAGAGGTGAAACCTCTGTTTTGTGAGGAGTCCCCGAATCAATCACCGGGAATCATCGGAGTCCAACTCCAATAGACTCTCTTTTTTTATGTGGTGCCCTCGGTAGGAATCGAATCTACATCAAGAGTGTAAATATCATATTATGAATACAAATAACACACATATAAATAATCAAATTAGCAACAAAATAAACGCAAAATTTTTGAAACCGTACGAGCCGAGTGCGACAGAGGGTGTTATTTATAAAAAATGGCTTGATTCGGGTTTTTTTAACCCAGATGTTTGTGTAGAAAAAGGAGTTTACGCAAAAGACGCTGAAAAATTTTCTATTGTCTTGCCTCCTCCAAATGTAACGGGCACGCTTCATCTTGGACACGCGGCGATGCTTGCAATTGAAGATATTATGGTTCGGTTTGAACGAATGCGCGGAAAAAAAACATTATGGCTTCCCGGTACAGATCATGCATCTATTGCAACACAATCAAAAGTTGAAAAAGAATTAATGAAGACAGAAAAAAAGAGTCGTCACGATCTTGGACAAAAAGAATTTTTGAAACGAGTTGAGAAATTTGCGCAAGAAAGCCACGATACCATTGTTCATCAAGTAGAAAGAATGGGGGCATCTGTTGATTGGAGTCGTGAGGCATTCACTCTTGACGCGCCCCGCAATAAAGCGGTACGAACAGCGTTTAAACGAATGTATGATGACGGACTGATATATCGTGATTATCGTGTTATAAACTGGGACCCAAAAGGGCAAACAGTTATTTCAGACGACGAGGTTGTTTATCAAGAAACAAAAGCCCTAGTATATATTTTCAAATATTCCGCAGATTTTCCAATCGCTATCGCAACAACTCGTCCAGAAACAAAAGTTGGCGATACAGCTGTTGCAGTGTCACCAAATGACACACGCTATCAAAAATATATTGGTAAAGAATATGTCGTAGAATTTTGTGATGTTCCGCTTCATATAAAAATTATTAGCGATGATGAAGTTGATCCAGAATACGGTACAGGTGCAGTTGGAGTAACTCCTGCACATAGTATGATTGATTTTGAAATGGCAAAACGCCACAATCTTCCTGTAATTCCAGTTATCAATGAATATGCAAGAATGACAGTTGATACACCTCAATTGACCGGCAAAAAAACTAAAGAGGCGCGTGAAATTATCGTTGAATGGCTAAAAAAAGAAAACCTACTTGAAAAAGAAGAAGAAGTTGATCAAAATATCTCCACGGCCGAACGAACAGGTTGTGTGATTGAGCCACTTCCAAAATTACAGTGGTTCATTGATGTTGATAAAAAATTTATTCTGCCAAAATCTCATATCACAGGCATAAAAGACAATGAAAGTGTTTCCCTAAAACAACTTATGCAAACAGTGGTACAGAATAATCAAGTTAAAATCCTTCCAGATCGTTTTGAAAAAACATATTTCCAGTGGATAGATAATTTAAGACCCTGGTGTATTAGCCGACAAATATGGTATGGGCATCAAATACCGGTATGGTATAAAAACGGGGGGGGAAATAAATCACCCAAATCACCTACTTGGGTGTTGGACACCCAAGTAGGTAATAATATCCAAAAAGAGGAGGAAAAAGAAGTTTTTTGTGGTGTTGAACCACCTAGCGCGAATTGGCAAAATGAAGGATGGGAACAAGACCCTGATACTCTTGATACTTGGTTTTCATCAGGGCTTTGGACTTTTTCAACATTAGGGTGGCCTGAGAAAACCGATGATCTAAAAACATATCACCCAACAGATATATTAGAAACTGCTTATGATATTATCTTTTTTTGGGTAGCGCGGATGATTCTTATGTCTACGTATCTTTTGGGAGAAATCCCCTTCAAATACAGTTATTTTCACGGTCTTGTGAGAGATAGCAAGGGCAGAAAAATGAGTAAATCTCTTGGTAATATTGTTGATCCTTTGGAAATGATAAACAAATACGGAGCGGACGCGACAAGAATGTCTCTTATTATTGGCGCTCCTCCGGGAAATGACACTAATCTTTCAGAAGATAAGATTCGCGCGTATAAAAAGTTTGCAAACAAAATATGGAATGCCTCTAGGTTTGTATTGTCCAATATTCAAGATTTAAACATAAATATCAAACCAGAGCTTGTGGAAAAAGACAAAAAAATACTTCAAGAACTTAACGCGCTTGCTCAAGATATTACAATAGACCTTGAAAATTTTCGTCTGTATTTGGCGGCAGAAAAATTGTATCATTATTTTTGGCATATTTTTGCCGATAAAATTATAGAGGAAAGTAAAGAACGACTCGTGGAAAATAATACCACTAACCAAACAGACAGATTGTCTTGCCAGTGGATGCTTTGTGAAGCGCTCAAAATAAACTTAAAACTTCTTCACCCTTTTATGCACGGCTGGCGTGTTCTCCCCACATAGTGTAAAATAGATACATATTAGCTAATATATTTATAAACATATGACAAATAAAAACGCACAAAAGGAAGAATATAGTTTACTCAACTTACTCACACAAATAAAAGACAACAGAA
>JAHIYV010000082.1 GCA_018814635.1 Patescibacteria group bacterium
AATATCTTACTCTAATAAATTAGAGCAACCGACGCCATAAAGTCATTTGCTTATTTAGTAAACAAACAACAAGTTTCAATTTGAATTGATCCACGACCAGCTTCCGCTAGCCGTGCCTTGTTACGACTTAGTCCCTGTCACCAAGTTTACCTTAGACCCACGCGAGGTGAGGCTTTGGGCACTCCCGGCTCCCTTGACTTGACGGGCGGATTGCAATAGTAAAGATTAATACTTTGCGTTCCCACATAGCAAACGGATTTCCCGTACTATGCGAGCCCAATAGTGTGTTGATTCATTTTCTGTTTCAATAAGCGAATTTTTTTCACACCTTTCAATGTTAAATGTTGTTTTTGTTGCGTAATATGCGCAATTCTACAAAACAACTTAAAATTTTCTTTTTTTGAAACAGTTTGCAAAGCATGTTGTTTAAAAAATGGAATTACCTTAGAAAAAATATCTCTTTGAGCTGAAACTGTATATCTATAACATTGCGCATGGTTTAATCTCTTTTCTTTTTGAAAATATACATTTCCACAATTCAGTGTATTGCATATTTTCCATAATAAATCTTGATCTACGGCTTGTAATTTAATATGAAAATGCAATTGCACCCTCGTACCACTGTTATAAGCATTTGATTCACTAAGATTTACAAAGAAACAACCTTCACCATCAGTTATTCCAACAACATAATCTGCCGACACTATCGGTTTTGTCCTTCCCATACTGTAATTATATCAAACAATATAGATTATTGTATAGTACTACGACGCAGCTGACTTCTCATGTTTGCTTCTATAATCTTTTCAAAACACGAGATCTCCTCGGGTCACTGTATTTACCTTTCTAGGCATCCAATTACGACTTTTCTTTGGCGCGCTTCCTCATAACCCACCAGTATGAGTCGCGCGCATCGTCTACTAGACCTATTTTAGATCTATTTTGTATTACTACAAAAATGGCTGCTTTTTGTTACTAAGACCCTTCAGTCGTTCCCTCGCGGGATACGACCTGTCTTTTCACTACGCTCTTTCAAGTTATCGTTACAACAAGAAGAGGGACCGATTTTAACGGTCTGGCATATATACAGCTGCCGAGCACAGTTATTTGTGAGTACAAGACTCGAGAACGTATTCACGGTGGTATGGCTGACCCACCATTACTAGCGATTCCAACTTCATGAGGGCGAGTTGCAGCCCTCAATCCGAACTGGGGATAGTTTTAAGGATTAGCTCAAGGTTACCCTGTCGCGACCCATTGTACTACCCATTGTATCATGTGTGCAGCCCAAGATATCAAGGGACATGCTGACCTGGCGTCATCCTCACCTTCCTCCCAGCCTTTTGCGCACAAACGCAAAAGACAAATTTTAAATTATCAATTTTGAATTTTGAATGAATATCTAATTTCTTAGAGCCTGTTTAAGAACTTGCTTTCGAAACGAAATTTCCACCCAGCACTTTCTTTGTAATACAAAGAAAGTGCTGGGTAGCCGAAATGAAGTTTTTAAACAGGCTCTTAATGTTTTTAATGTTTAAAAATTAGAAAATTAAATCATTAAAAATTGATTTAAAATTGAAAATTTGAAATTAAAAATTCCTTTTGTTTGTTTGCGAACAAAAGGCTGGGCGGTCTCGTCTGACAAATATAACAGACGACGAGGGTTGCGTTCGTTACCCCACTTAAGGGAACAATTCAAACCACGAACTGACGACGGCCATGCATCACCTGCTTATCTGTCCGAAGAGGGTCTAATTTTCAAAAGACTTTCAGATAAGTTTCTAATCTTGGTAAGGTTCTTCGTTTACCATCGAATTAAGCCACGTGATCCACCGCTTGTGCGAGTCCCCGTCTATTCCTTTGAGTTTTAAGCTTGCGCTCGTACTCCCCAGGCGCTTCTCTTAACGCGTTAGCTTCGCCTCTCAGAGGGTCGATACTCCGAAAAGCCAGAGAAGATCGTTTAGGGCGTGGACTACTGGGGTATCTAATCCCATTCGCTACCCACGCTTTCGTCTTTCAGCGTCAGGAATGTGCCAGTGTACTGCCTTCGCTTTCGGTGTTCCCCACGATATCAACGGATTTCACCCCTACACCGTGAGTTCCGTACACCTCTCACATCCTCAAGTTATACCGTTTCTTTTGCGGATCCAGGGTTGAGCCCTGGTTTTTGACAAAAGACTAATATAACCGCCTACAGACCCTTTACGCCCAATGATTCCGAATAACGCTCGGGGTACTCGTATTACCGCTGCTGCTGGCACGAGTTTAGCAACCCCTTATTCGTAGGTTAATGTCAATAAACTTCTTCACCTAAAAAAGATCTTTACATCCCGAAGGACTTCATCGATCACGCGACGTCGCTCCGTCAGACTTTCGTCCATTGCGGAAGATTCTCGACTGCGGCCACCCGTAGGTGTATGGTCCGTGTCTCAGTACCATCGGTGGGGACCGGGCTCTCACCCCCCCTAAGCGTCATAGCCTTGGTAGTCTATTACACTACCAACAAGCTGATACTACGCAGGCCTCTCCTAAAGCAATAAATCTTTACCCGTCACTTTCCAAACTTCGTATAATACGTTTCTTAAGCAAACCAAAAACATTGCCATAATTTTTCAAACTTTTTTCTCTTTTTCTCGCATCGGTTTCATCTAGAAAAGATTCACAATAAACCAATACCCATGGTCTACCACGATAAGTAAAAGTTTTTGGAAAATTATTGCTATTATGTTCTTGTAATCGTCTTTTTACATTAGTTGTATAACCAACATAAAGACGATTGTGCTTAAAAGACTTGAGTATATATACATGATACATATACATATACATAAGTTTATCATACAAAGACTCGAAAGTGACGGGGCTATTGAGAATTATTCCATCTTTCGATGGGTTATGCTCAACTTTAGGGTGAGTTCCTACGCGTTACTACCTCGTCTGCCATGGTCGCTCCTCGTCATGCTCGGAAACGAAATTTTCAATTTTCAAATCTCAATAAACAATGAATGATCAATGTTACAATTTTCAAACATTTAAAAATTGGTAATTGAAAATTCAATGAAAATTGATTATTGGTCATTAAGCATTTCGTTCCAAGCGCAGCGAGGAACAACCATTCGACTTGCATGCCTTATCCACGTCGCCAGCGTTCATTCTGAGCTAGGATCAAACTCTTAAAAAAATAAACGAGAACGAAACAAAATAAAAAACACTATTTCATTTTAAGTTCTCTAAAAATTATTCAATTGTGAAGAACTTTTGTTAAAAATTACAAACCCATTCTTAATGAATGAACAAGTTTTATTATTATATAGATAGAAGTCAAAAAGTCAAGTAAA
>JAHIYV010000083.1 GCA_018814635.1 Patescibacteria group bacterium
AAAACAAGTCCTGTTAGTATAATTAAAATTTTTATAGAATTAAATATCATATAAGATAATATATCAGGTTCTCTCTTTAGTTTCAAGGGGGCTTAGATTCAAACCTGAACCGCGAACAACTTGAGCGAGGTTGAACCTCGCTCACTCAACTTGAGCGAGGTTGAACCTCGCTCACTCACCTCGCTCACTCGTTCACGACTTCCGCTTCCGCAACGGGACATCCTTATTTTCCCTTTTCAAGAAAGGATTATTCTTTAAGTTTAAAAACCAAGTAAAAACCAAAGGTTACCCTTGGTAAAGAAAAAAGCCATATAATTAGCCATATCGGTTATCCAAAATAGAAGCATACCAACTTGGGTGTCCAACACCCAAGTTGGTATTTTTTACAAAACTAATGGGGTGGTTGTGCTTATTTCAAACATTATGGAATTACTTCCTTTGTTTAAAACAGAGTCATAAATAATAGCGCTAAGAGTATTTTCCCCCCTTAATGTTATAATATCATTAGGCGTGAAAGAAAAATAAAAAGGCGCTTTTGATGTAGTTCCGATAAAAGTGTTATTGATAAAATAATCAACATGCGTAATTGGATATGAGTTAGCGGTATCTGTTTTAATTATATATTGTTGTTGTTTTTCAAGGATCGCGTTTGCCATAGGGGAAATTATATTAATTTTTGGAGATTTTTCTTCTGTGTGTACATCATCAAATTCCGTGGGTATAATTTGGGTGGAGGAGCTGTTATATCCATTTTGAATAGCCCACAGAAGCACAGGGTGCTCCCATAATCTAAACTGAGAGTCTTGATTCGGATTTATAGGATTAGGCCCGGCTGGGTCATTTTTGTTCACCCAGTATAAAATTGAGTGTATATCAGTTATAAAGTGTTCTTCCTTGAGGCTTTCGGGCGTTCTCAATGTTGCCAGTTTTCCTGATACTTTGTCGGTAAAATAAGAATTGCCCCCTTTCCAAATGCCACGAAGTATAGGTTTTTGAACAATTCCTATTTCCTCTGTTTTGGTGGGTTTCTCGAATTTTTCGTCAGGATATTTCTTTAATATATTCTGCATAATTTCGTTCCACATAGGAGCAACAACAAAACCAGATATTTTTTTCTCCATAGGGGTATTGTCATTATTTCCAACCCAAATACCAAGAGAAAAAGAAGGAATATATCCAATTGTCCACATATCGCGATAATTATTAGTGGTACCTGTTTTTACAGCAACATCACGCCCTTCAAAATATAAAGGAGAACGCGCGCCGAAAGCAGGGGTTCTTGCTGTGTTATCTGAAAGAATATCAGATATTTGTAGCGCAATATTTTTAGGTAAAACAATATTTTTTTTTCCTTGAAAAGTTTGAAGTGTATTATTATTTTCGTCTTTAATATAAAGAATATTTTGACTCGTATTTTTTACGCCATTATTTGCAAACACACTATAAGCATTAGTCATCTCAAGAGGGGACACACTGCCACTTCCCAAAACAAGAGTAAGTCCATATTCGCTTGGTTTTGTTAAACTTGTTATCCCCATTTTTTTTGCAGTTTCCAATGAATCTTTAATTCCTGTTAAATAAAGAAGTTTTACCGCTGGAACATTTATAGATTGAGCTAGTGCATTTCTTAATGTTATAGGTCCTGTATATTTAGAATTATAATTTTGTGGCATAAAACACGCAGAAGGATCATTTTCTGATGTGAGGGGGTTTCCAAAAACATCACAGGTTGTTTGAAACTGTGTTCTTAAATCAAAAAGAATAGTCTCGGGAGTATATCCTTTTTGGAATGCGGTAGCATAAACAAAGGGTTTAAAAGTAGAGCCAGGTTGCCTGTTTTGCGCGAGAGCGGTGTTAAAATTTCCATCATTTTCTATATCAAAATAATCACGAGATCCAACCATAACCAAAACTTCTCCTGTTTTGGGGTCAATACCAACAACGCCCGCGTTTTTTGCGTTATATTTAACTTCATTTTCTGCTCCGTAATGGGTTACAATTTCCTCTGTTTTTTGTTGTAAGTCATAATCCAGTGTTGTTATTACATGATATCCATTTTCTTGTATTGCGCGTTCCCCATATATTTTAGTAAGTTCTTCCAGCACCCAAATAACAAAATGGGGAGCTTTTATTCCATGTGATTGTCTAGGTAAAAATGAAACAGTTGTTGAAGCGATAGAATCAAGCTCTTTTTGGGTAATAAAATTAAGGCTTTTCATTTGTTTTAGCACTAAATTTTTTCGCGCATCAAGAACGTCTCTATTGTTACCGTATGGCGACAAATAGGTTGGCGCTTGGGGTAGAGCGGCTAAATAAGCGGCCTCGTGGAGGTTGATGTCCTTAGCTTGTTTCCCAAAAAAAGCTAAGCTGGCTTCTTCTACACCATAAAGGTTGCCACCGTATGGCATTTCATTTAAGTATAAACTAAGAATTTCGTCCTTAGTAAAAACCTGTTCAAGTTTTACAGAAACAATCCATTCTTTAAGTTTTCGCGCAATTTTTTTCTCAGGTGTTAAAAGAGAATTTTTAATTACTTGTTGGGTTATAGTTGATCCTCCCTGAGAATATTCTCCTTTGCTAATGTTTATTAAAACAGCGCGAAGTATAGAAATGGGTTTTATGCCAAAATGAGTATAAAAATCTTTATCCTCAATTGCCACGGTTGCGTTTTTTATATATCTAGAGATTTCACTAAAAGGAACTTTGGTTTCTTTAATATCCTCATGAATATCATAAAGTAATATCTTCCCCGTCCTATCATATATTTTTGTTGACTCTGTTGTTTTTCGTTGAGCGAGGGAATTAAAATCTGGAATTTTAAGAGTAGAAGCCCACACAAGAAATATTCCAGACAACAAAAAAAAGAAAGCCACCCCCAAAATAAATAAGTCTTTTATAATAATCCAAAGAACAGATCGTCGCGTCTTTTTTTGATTTTTTTTCTTAACCATAGTTAATTAGTGAGTAGGTTGTAATTGGTAGTTTGTAGTAAAAAATAAATTAAACCTATGAAAAAACTAAATCTCTACAAACTACTTACTACAAACTATAAACTTTATTTAATAGTCTTCTTTTTCTTCGTCCATAATCTCGTGCGCAACACCCGCGACTTCTTCTTCTTCGTCTTCTTCTTCATAAACATCCTCTTCTTCTTCGACATCCTCGCGGTTGTTTTCTGTAGACTCTTCCTCTTTATCAAAATCAGCACTTAATTCAAAAAAATCTAGTTTATTTAAATCATTAAATTCTTCAGACATAACATAAAAATTTTAACTCTATCATTATTAATACCACCAAAAACTTTTCTAAAATATATAACAAAAAAACAAAACAATAGCAAGCGGCGTTATAGATAATAAAAAAGGTTACCGAACATCTCTTGTATAGATAAAAATACTGGTTACTGTGTTGTTATTATGAAAATGGCAACAAAACATGAGGTTTTGCAAGCACACCTCAAAAACTGGCTTGCGTGTAAGAGTGATCGAGCAAAGCGTGGTGACCTAACAAGATAATTATCTAAACTATTATTAATACATCCAAAGTCAGTCGGTAGGTCGATGAGACGAGTACAGCTCAAAGACAAGAGAAAGTCAGAGGGAAGAGGTCGAAAAGTCTACTATGGTAAAAGTGTAAGTGACGCATTGTCCAAAATATGGAAATTGTAGTAGGAACTAATTACGGGACAGGTCTAATGGTATTATTTTGCGATATAAGGTAGGAGTCCCATAAAGCGCGCGCGTTTTATGGCAGTTTCAACTTGGCGTTGATACTTTGCGCTTAAGCCACTGCGTTTTCTAGACAAGATATTGCCGTGAGGGCCTATAAATTTCTTCAAAAAATCCGGGCTTTTATAGTCTGCATGCTCTAGATTATTTTTCTTAAAATAACATTGTTTTTTATTCATAGTTTCAATAATTAAGCCTATGTCCTAAAATGGAATATCATCAGGATTAATATCCTCTGTTGGATATTGAATAGTATCAATTTCTTCCGCCTTGTTTTCAGTTGGTTTTTGACTGGGGGCTGTTTGCGCTGAATTTGTATTACCCCCGCTAAATCCTTCACCATCGCGTCGTGGACCAAACTGTACTCTGTCAGCAACAATTTCTGTACGATATTGTTTTTTTCCATCTTGTCCATCCCAACTACGCGTTTGAATACGACCCTCAACTAATACGCTACTACCTTTTTTTAAGTATTGTGCTGTTGTCTCCGCTTGACGACCAAATACAACCATATTATGATAATCGGTACTTTCTTGTTTATTTCCCTCTTTGTCTTTCCACACACGATTTGTAGCAACACTAAATGTTGTTACCGCCATTCCAGAAGGAAGCGCTTTTTGTTCTGGATCCCGAGTAAGATTGCCAATTATTATTGCTTTGTTTAAATACATAAATTTAATAATGATTACTCAACTATTAATTGGTCGATTTTTTTATCTATTTCTTCTTTTGATATTGGTGTTGTTTGAACTGGTGTTGGTGTTTGATTACTCTTGCTGTTTTTCTTTAATTCTATCACTTTTTCTTTCTCTTGAATAGCAAGTTTTACCACTTCTTCTTTTTCAAGAGAAAGAAGTTTTTCTATTTTAAGCAAAGTATTATCTGCAATTGTTTTTGTTACAAGAAACCGAATAATTTCAATATTTTCTTTTAGGTTGTTTTGAATTATTTTAATCGCTGAAGAGTTTCCTTCAAATTTGATCCACCCAAAATATCCATTGCCATATATTTCTTTTTTGTTCGCGATTGTTACAGTCATATCGTAAGCAAGATCACGAAGTACAGGTTCTCCTTCCATCAAAATCTTTCCTTCTGTAGATTCAATCATCTTGTGAAGCAGTTCTTTTTTCTTAGAAATTTCTTCTTGCGTAAGAGTAGGCGCGAAAAGATAACCAACCTCATAAATTTGAGTTTCTAAGTCGTCTTCTTCTTTAATAATTTTATTTCCCATATTTTAAGATGTTACCAAATTCATGGCAAAAAGTCAAAAAAACTAAAAATTTATTATTTCCACTTGGAAGTCGTTCACTTGGAAGTCGTCCACTTGGATGTCGAACCTCCAAGTGGAACCTCCAAGTGACATCCAAGTGGACGCTTCTCTCACACAAAACAAAAAAACAAAAGAGGCATTCTTTTGCTTTTTTGTAACTTAGGTCTCGTAAATAATAAAACTTTTTGTTAAATAAAAATTCTATTTTATTCCTCTGGAACGAGGTGGAACACAACCACCCCTGCCGAGGTTGGCGCGAATTCCTTTTCCAGTCCCGTCTCGTTTTGGAACACCTTTCTTGCTATCAATTTGTTCACGATCAATATTCCTACGATTATCAGAACAAGAACCTAATCCTCGTACAGTATTAATTACTCACCTTACGCGCTTTTATGCTAAAATAAAGATATTATCATCATAACATTTTATTTAAAAATATGAACACAACAAATATGAACACAACGCTTTCAACAACACTCTCATCTACCAATCTTTTTTCCATTATAAATCAAAA
>JAHIYV010000084.1 GCA_018814635.1 Patescibacteria group bacterium
TCATTTACCAAACAAGATTGAAAATAATTAAAACTAAACATAAATTTTGAATTTCCAATTTTGAATTTTGAATCAATTTTGAATGACTTAATTTTGAATTTTTAAATATTAAAAATAAATTGTTTCAACATTACAAAAATTCTAAAATTAGAAATTCAATCAAAATTAAAAATTAGAAATTCAAAATTATCTTAATATCATGTCAAAAGAAAATAATAACAATACAGTAGTAACACGGTTTGCTCCGTCTCCGACAGGCTCTTTGCATGTGGGTGGAGCGCGTACCGCGCTTTTTAATTTTTTATATGCGCGGGGACAAGGCGGTAAATTTATTTTACGCATTGAGGATACTGATAAAGAGCGGTCAAAAAAAGAATTTGAACAAGACATATTAACAGGTATGAAATGGCTCGGTTTGTCGTATGATGAAATATATAAACAAAGCGAGCGAACAGAAATATATAAATTGTATATCCAAAAACTTATTGATAAGAAACACGCGTATATTTCCAAAGAGGAAGCTAAAAAAGAAAGCGACAAAAACGAAGTTATTAGATTCAAAAATCCCAACGGGGTTATTGTATTCGCCGATAAAATTCGCGGGGAAGTAACATTTAATACAACTGAGCTTGGCGATTTTGTGATTGCGAAGGATTTGGAAACGCCGCTTTATCACCTTGCTGTGGTAATTGACGATTTTGAAATGGGTATCACGCACATTATTCGCGGCGAAGACCATATTTCAAATACACCGCGACAAATTCTTATCCAAGAAGCGCTCGGCGCGCCTCGCCCTATTTACGCGCATATACCTTTAATTTTGGCGCCGGATAGAACAAAACTTTCTAAGCGGCGCGGAGCAATTCCCATGAATGAATATGGCAAAATGGGATATCTTCCTCAAAGTATGATCAATTTTTTAGCGCTTATTGGATGGAATCCGGGCAATGACAAAGAAATATTTTCAATAGATGAGTTAATTAAAATATTTTCGTTGGAAAAAATACAAAAGGGCGGAGCTATTTTTAATGCAGAAAAACTTGATTGGATGAACAAACAATATCTAGCAACTATTTCTCAGGATAAATTATTTACGGAAATTAAAAAATATCTTCCGCAAATAATTTTGTCCTTGCCCCAATATACTGACGAGCGGCTTAAAAAAATAATTCCGATGTTTCAAGAAAAAATCAATAAGTTTTCTGATGTGAAAAAAATGGCGGAAGAAAAAGAATTGCATTATTTTTTTGAACAACCAACATACGACAAACAAAAATTATTATGGAAAAACAATCCCAACTTTCAAAGTACAAAAATACATATTGACAAAGTTATAAAGTTGTTGAGTAATGTTAATGAAAATAATTTTACACAGAATACTATCAAAGAAGCTATTTGGAATTATGCGGAAACAGCGGGAAAGGGGGTCGTATTGTGGCCTATGCGTTTTGCTTTATCAGGTCGTGATAAATCACCCAATCCATTTTTTCTTGCTGAAGTGTTCGGTAAAACTGAAACATTAAAACGACTTATGATCGCCTCTGATTTTTTACCCTAAATAAATTTGTTGTTTTTTAAATTAGGTGGTAAAATATAAAAGGTAATTAAGGGTCGAGAAATTAATAAACAATAATAAAAAATATGAAAAATATCATAAGAAATAAAGAACTTTCTAACTTTAATATATATTATATAGTTTTTGTCGCGTTTTTTGTAGTGATTTTTAGTCTTTTAAGTTTCGCGCCAACAGTAAAGGCGGAGGGAGCGAGGGCGGTGGTAAAATCAATTACTCCCTTAGTCTATATAAGTCCTTATAACCATGTAAATTATGGAGCGAAAGAATGCAACCAACCCAGATATTGTTGGGGCAGCACACAGGAAGTAATAGATGGTGTTTTTGATAAGGGGGGTTGGTATCCTGCCACATGGCAAACAAATGTTTTGATTGAATATGAGAATGAAATAACTGGTAATTACACCGTTAGTTTTCAATGGCTTGGAGATGGTTATGGTCCGGATTGTGGAGGCGATATTTATGTTTCTCAAGATAATATAAATTGGACAAAGATCGTTACAAACAAAACAGCAACTACAAAACAAACAGTTCAACAAAACATACCTTTTAAGTATTTAAAAAACGCGATGGCTTCGCCTAATTATCCTTCCTATCCTAAATATCGTCGTTACGGTGGAACTGGTCTTTGTGGATGGGTTCAACTGCGAGAGATTGAAGTAAGATATGGCGAAACTGGGGACACTCCCAATATTCCCCCCATAGCTTCATTTACTGTTGTTCCTTCTTCAGGTTCTGGGGATACCAATACCATCTTTACCTTTGACGGTTCAGCATCAAGAGACCCTGAGGGCTCAGCTTTGCAATACAGATGGGATATAGGCAATGGAACTTGGACTGGGTGGGGTAATAGTAGTCCAAAACTTGATTATAAATATTCATCGGCAGGTTCTTATCTTGTTAAATTAGAAGTAAAAGATCCGGGAGGTTTAACAAACGTGGCAACAAAAACAGTTACGGTTTCTGCTGTCCAACCCCCAACTCTCACAGTTTCAGTAAACCCAACCTCTATTTTTCCAGGCGAAGAAATTACATTCACTTGGTCATCAACTAATGCCACGGATTGTAAAGGTAGTTTAGGCGGTGTATATCCTATAAGTGGTTTCTTTAATGACACCCCCGCTCTTTTACCGCGCACGTATACTCTCACTTGCACCGGTCCAGGCGGCAGTGTAACAAAAAGCGCGACCGTAACAGAGAAAATTTCACCTACCCTATCTCTAGATATTACTGATTTAAGTGGTAATGTTGTCAATGACAGCAACCCTGTTTATCCGGGTGAATCTGTAACAATTACATGGAATCCAGTCAGTATGACAAGCTGTTCAGGCACTCTGACAAACTTTTCTTCAATACCTGGTTCAGTGGCAAATGTTCCAACTTTTCCATCTTCGCCTCCGTATAAATATACCTATACTATCAACTGTGCTGGTATGAATGGTTTATCTTATTCAGCAAGTAAAGTCGTTAAATCAACTCGCGATAATGGTGTTTGTGATCCCGGAGAAACATATTCAACATCTCCCAAGGATTGTCCTTTTACTGTTGAACCGTTTTAATGGAAAAATAGGAAATAAAAAATTAACACGCCAAAAACCACGCAAAATAATTCGCGTGGTTTTTAGTGGAAGTTCAACTTTTGTCGCTCATTAATTTATTTGTGTTAATTTGCCTGTTTTTAACAAAGAGTTTATTATGTCATATATAATAAACCAATAACTATTTGAGAAATTAAACCCTAATTTAATTTGAACAACAATGAAAAAAATATTTAAAATTTTATTATTAAGCTTGATACCACTTATAATTGGGAGTATTTTTTTTACTGTGAGTGTGTCAGCAAACACAATTGATGAATTAAAGTCAAAAATAAATGCAAGGGGGAATACTATTGAACAACTTGAAAAAGATATTAACAAATATAAAAGAGAGATTATTGAGACACAGGCGCAAGCTAAAACACTAAAGAGTTCTATTTATGAGCTTGATCTTACAAGAAAAAAATTACTTACAGATGTTAAGGTTACAAATAATAAAATTGAATCTACAAATTATATTTTACAAAAGATTCAAGAAGAAACTACTAATACAGCCAACAAAATAAATGATGGCAATGATACGATTGGGCAACTTATCCGCAATATTGACGAAATGGAAAATACTTCACTTGTAGAAATGGCGCTTGCTAATGCGGAGTTTTCTGTAACTTGGAATGATATTGAAAATATGCAAAGGTTTAGGGGTATTATATCGGATAATCTTAAAAAACTTAAAGTTTTCAAAAAAGAATTAGAAAACAAAAAACTAGAAAATGAGACAGAAAAAAAATCACTACTTCAGTTTGAAGACCAATTATTAGATCAAAAAAAAATAGTAGAAACTAACAAAAAGAATAAAAATTATCTCTTATCAGAAACCAAAAATCAAGAATCAACTTATCAAACAATTGTCGCGAATAAAAAGGCGGCAAAAGAAGTGTTTGAAAAAGAACTGGCGGATTTTGAATCGCAACTTAAGACTGAAATTGATAGAAGCCGTTTGCCAGCTTTAGGTTCGGGCGCGCTTGGTTGGCCGCTTAAAGATGCGTCATTAGATTTATGTTCAAGTGTTAATGGTAAAAAAGTTGCAAACTGTGTTACTCAATATTTTGGCAATACCACGTTTGCGCGATCTGGAGCTTATAACGGCAGTGGTCACAATGGTATTGATTTTCGCGCGGCTGTTGGCGAACCAGTTTATGCTTCCGCAAGTGGAACAATTAAAGGTGTCGGTAATACTGATTTATATACAGGTTGCTATTCTTATGGTAAATGGATACTTGTGGAACATGACAATGGTCTTTCCACGCTCTATGCTCATTTGTCACTTATTAAAGTAAAAACTGGGCAATATGCGCAGAAAGGAGACATAATTGGATATAGTGGCAACACAGGATATTCTACAGGCCCTCATTTACATTATGGGGTTTATGCAAGTGAAGGTGTTCAAATTGTACGATTAGGTGATGTCAAAAGTATTACAAACTGCGCGAATGCATATATACCAGTCGCGCCGTTTAGCGCATACCTCAACCCAATAGATTATTTAAGCCAAAAAAAATGAGAAAATGAGAAAAAGAATACTAGGAGCTCAACTCCTAAGTAAACATAGTTTGTAGTTGATCTATTGGAGTTGGACTCCAATAGATTCATCCCGCGCGAACTTCTTGTTATCCCTCGCGAAATTTTCTTGTCATCCCGTGCTTTGGGTCCAGAAATTGTGGTTATGTTTCTAGGTTCCGTTTTTCAATGGAATAGACCTGTCCCTTAATTAGTTTCGTAGCGAAATTTCCAGATTTTGAGTAGAATTTTTTATAAATTTTTTAAGTTCACCCTGTTAAATAGTCGCGAAGCGAATTTAA
>JAHIYV010000085.1 GCA_018814635.1 Patescibacteria group bacterium
TAGTAAATATCTTCTTATTGTCATAGGTATTTTCCTTTCACAAGAAACACAATACTTTTTTATGCAGGTTGTATCTACTGTATCTACTGTATCTACTGTATCTACTGTATCTACTGTATCTACTGTAATTTCAATTCGCGCATTTTTCGCAGCAAGTTTATATTCTTTTTTTTCTTTTTTCATATTACAAAAAACTAACTATATACATAGTGATAACAAAAAAGATATCAGGATGATTTCAGCTAAACTGGATTGTCTCTGTGAACAATCTCACCAAAAAGTCCGTCTATCTTTTTTTTATCACTGCTTCCATTATACTTATTTGAAAACAAAAGTCAATACCTTTGATATGAAACTGTGGATAACTCTATTGACTATCAATACATAATAGTATATACTGTTTTTATAGTAAAGGTCGGTATTATTATTTAATTAAAAAATTGTATGAAAGATAATTTAGAAAAAACATATGTTGCTTTTTGGAAAGACCAAAAGAAGGAAATCCAAAAAATAGCAGATAAAAGAAGAGTGTCATTTTCGTTGGTTGTAAGAGAACTATTACAAATTGCATTAAAAGTTGAATTACACAAATTAAAATGAAGGAAACGCATACGAAAAAATTGGGAATAGTATATTAAAAAAAGAGTATTATGAATAAATACAAGACAATTCTTGCTGACCCGCCTTGGAAATATGGTAAAGGTTTCGGTTGGGGTGCAGGAGAATATTATCCTTTAATGAAGTTAGAAGATATTTGTAATCTAAAAGTTCCTTCTGCTGAAAATTCTCATTTATATTTATGGTGTCCAAATTCTTTATTACCGCAGGGGCTTGAAGTGATGAGAAGATGGGGGTTTACATATAAAACCTGTATTACTTGGGCAAAACATCGTTCCATTTTTGGGTATTATTTCAAGGGGCAAACCGAACAAATACTTTTTGGAGTAAAGGGAAAATTACCTCCAGCAGATAGAAAACAAACTACTTTATTAAATGCTAAAATTAGAAGACACTCGCAGAAACCAGACGAAATGTATGAAATAATTGAGAAAGTTTCACCTAAACCATATCTTGAATTATTTGCCAGAAACAAAAGAGACGGCTGGGATGTCTGGGGCAACGAAGTAGAAAATGATATAACTCTATGAAAATTTACAAAATAACAGAAGCAAGTAAATATCTCGGCATAAGCATAAATTCGTTAAAGACACTTGCGAATAACGGCAAGCTAAATTCTTTCAAAACAAGCGGCGAACATAGACGATTCAGAGAAGATAACCTTTTTCAATTTTTTTCAGAAAATCCAGCATAAATCTGAGTAAAAATTGAACAAGTTATTTTGTCACAACGCCTAAACCAACAACCTGATGGGCGTTCTGTTTTTTTGTGTTGAACAAGACGGGTAGAATAAATGCAAAATTTTATTATCATGATATAATAAGTTTATTGATGGTGAAGTAGTTTATCAATTTTCAATTTAGAAATCTATTATGAAAAAAGTAATTATTTATTCTACCCCTGCTTGTGGTTATTGTGGAATTGCAAAAGATTTTTTTCAAGAGAATAAAATAGAATACACGGAATACGATGTTGCGGCGGATGAGGAGAAGCGTAATGAAATGGTTGAAAAAACCGGACAAATGGGTTTGCCAGTAATTATGATAAGCGAAGACGGCAAAGAGCCCGAGATAATTACTGGTTTTAACAAAAAACACATTAGCCAATTGCTTGGATTATAGTTATACTACCCTGCTTTAATAATCTCGAAGTTAAGAGTCATTAGTGTATCAATTTCTTTTTTGTACAAATCCCATTCTTTAAAAAACCCACATACGGCATTGTAAAATTCATCAAAAGTCTTGTAATATTTATTTTTCATAATTTTCTTTTTAAAAAACTTCCATAATCTTTCTATTAGACACAGATTTGGAGAATAAGGAGGCATAAATTCAAGAATAATTCCAAGTTTTAACGCGTATTCTTGAACTTCATAATTTCTTTGGTATTTCGCGTTGACGAGAAATATTGTTATCTTTTGAGCATTAGGGTATGGAGTCTGTAAAATATTTTGTGTAAATGGATAACATTTTTCATTTAGTCGGTGTAAAATGTAAGAATTATTATTCGTTTATTAACAAAATATAGTTATGAAAACTTTAACTTATGAAGAGTACAATGAAAAGGTTAAAAA
>JAHIYV010000086.1 GCA_018814635.1 Patescibacteria group bacterium
AAACCTTCTGGCATTGCCGCGACCGCAACGGCGATAGCGATTATTATCATCTCCACGGGGTCATTTCCACGAGCAACTCCAGCAAAAAATAAAAATACTAGAATAGCAATCATAAAATACGAAAGAAATACCGCTAGTTTATGAATATTTTTTTGAAGTGGAGTTTGTTCTTCTTCTATTTTCACCAATTCGCTCGCAATTATTCCCATCTGTGTTGAGTCTCCCGTTTCTACAACAATTGCTTTTGCATTACCCGCGACAATTAGTGTGCCCATCCATAATAAGTTAGATTGTTCTGTTATAGGCGTAGAAGATCCTTTTTTCATCACACCCTCGCGCTTAGAAACACTAGCCCACTCCCCTGTTAACATTGCCTCGTTTGTAGAAAGTCCGTTCGCAGTAATAATTCGCGCATCAGCGGGGACAGCCATTCCCGAAGTAATCCAAATAATATCTCCAGGAACAAGCTCCTCTGCGTGTACTTGTTTTTTTCTACCACCACGAATCACAGTCGCGTATTTTTCTTGTGACACAACTAATTTTTCAAATGCTTCGCTTGCTCGCGCCTCTTGTATAACACCAATTACAATATTAATTAAAAGCGCGATAAATATCACTAGTGTATCTAAACGATGGTCAAGCGCAAAAGTAACAATTCCAGCAATCAAAAGAATAATGACTAAGGGACTTTTAAATTGCGCGATAATTTTATCCAACCGTGTAATCCGACGCCCTTTTTTGAAAATATTTTTTCCATAACGAATTTGTAACTGCGCAATTTGTTCATCGCGCAATCCTTTATTAGAATCAGCATTAAGCCGTTTTTTAATTTCTGTAATAGTTATCTCAGACCACAAATTTTGATTTTGAGTAATTAAAGTTTTTTTCATAAAGTAAGTTCAGTATAACATACAGTAGACTTGTTACCCAATTAGCGTTCCAGCTAATAAAAAATGGTACCCAACTTGTACTGGATATCTAATAATTAGGGTACCGTAGTTTCTATATGAAAATGGAAACAAAAAAAGAAGGAAAAAACAGGGGTTTCACCCCTGTAAGTTAAAAAAGAAGGAAAAAACAGGGGTTTCACCCCTGTAAGTTCACCCCTGTAAGTTGTGTGACTTATTTATTCCAACAACAACTTTGCCATTTCTTTGTTCTCCTGAATATCTTTCAGCGAGCTTTCCGCAAATTTTTTGTATTCCAATACATTCTTAAATTGCCCCAAAATAATATCTTTTTCACAAAACACATCTTGAGTATCTCTTTTATTATTAACATATTCCGCCCAACTTGACTTGGATAGCAACTTGGGGGTGAAACCCCCAAGTAAATGAACTCTATTATTTAAATTCACATAAGTGCTGACATGTAATAAATACTCATTAGAGTCTATGTGATTGGATTTAAATACGCTTTGAAACAATACCCCACTGCGTTTATATTTTTTATTAAAATAAGAAGTATAGCCACCCATTCGTTTCATAAATTCGCTTATTCCGCCGTCAACAAGTTGACGAAGAACAAAGTGGTAGTGGTTGGGATTAAGACAATAACAAACAAAAACAACTAGGGGTTTAGCATCTGCAAAAACAGGGGTTTCACCCCTGTTTTTGCCTTTGTTGTTGTGTGACTGCGGGTGTTGAGCCTCTTTTTGTTTATTTAAATCGCGCAAACTTTGTATCGGTTTAATTCTATTAAAAGCCTTCATGCTTTGGAAAAATCTATTACGGTCATGAATATCTTTAAAGATGTTTCTTTTATCTACCCCACGATTATATATGTGATAATATTCACCGTTTGCAAATGGTATTTTTCTCATTGTCATATTAGATATTTTAGCACTTGAAAATTGAATCTCTGAATGAAAAAACAACCTTTCTACAAACAGAGGTGTACTAAACAGAGGTTTC
The DNA here is from genome assembly GCA_018814635.1 of Patescibacteria group bacterium. GTDB lineage: Bacteria > Patescibacteriota > Minisyncoccia > Phycocordibacterales > JAGLOS01 > JAGLOS01. The sequence goes on from JAHIYV010000086.1 coordinate 1,914, forward strand.
ACCTCTGTTTAGTACACCTCTGTTTAGTAATATTCGTCGTTTATAAATATAAATAGTACTGGTACTTTTCTTGTTCCCATGTTAAGTATTCTATCACCTAAAGATTGAGGCGGCAAAGAAATTAGCCCAAGAAATTAGTCAACAACAATATGAGAAGAAGAGATAAGGTTGAAATTTCTTAAAGTCCATTAAAAAAAGTTAGAGTCTAAACTTAAAAATTCGGTTTTGAAAGCAAGATTGTGAATAAATTCTAAAATATTAACGAAACAAATGATTGAGCCACCTCGCGGGATTGAACCGCGGACCTATGCGTTACGAGTGCATTGCTCTACCAACTGAGCTAAGGTGGCAAATTTGGACAAAAACAAAAAAAAGAAAGCAGGAGGCAAAATCCTTCTTGCCTCCTGATAAAATTCTTATTTTTATAATTACTTACATCACTCCTTTATTATTCCTATGCTACAAAATCTTCTAATACCAAACCTAATTCCTCTGCAGACGCTACATAGAAATTAACGACTTCCCGAAGGCGATTAACCGCCTTGTTCAAAGTCTCACCGTGGCTGTGAATATCAAGCTCAAAACAGGAAGCCACATAAGTGTTATCCTTGTCCTGATAAACTTCAATTGATAAATCCATTGGATTACCCCCCTTTTTTTATTTTTAGTAACTATTTACTATTCATAAAATAGAATATTTTTTATAACTTGTCAATCACAAGTCCCCCCAAATTTAAACTTGAAATTCACCACCAAACAAAAACGGAGCCCAGGGGCGGAATTGAACCGCCGACCTCACGCTTACCATGCGTGTGCTCTAACCAACTGAGCTACCTGGGCTAATTATGGCGCAGCGGACGGGACTTGAACCCGCAACCTCTCGCGTGACAGGCGAGTGCTCTAACCAGTTGAGCTACCACTGCAAAACTTATTTTGTTTACTGACTGTACCAGATTGTCAAAAAAATTCAACGCAACTAGTGCCGGGGGGCGGAATTGAACCGCCGACCTTAGGTTTATGAGTCCTACGCTCTAACCAACTGAGCTACCCCGACTTTCTAACAGTCATTGTAACAGGGTTACAAAAAACTACAAAATTTTTTATATTTACGAGGCCTTAATCTTCACCTTGTTTATCAAAAATACACGCATTAAAATTTTTAATTTGACTATTATAATCACTAACCATAGATTTTAATTCGGTCGCAAGTTTATTATATGTAGTCGCAAGTTCATTATATTGTTCAATAAGATTAAAATACTTTTTAGATTCTTCTGGAGTAATAGGTTGTTCTGCAGAAAGAACAGGTTCTATTTCTTCTAGTGTTTTTTTTGTCTCATCAAGTAATATAATATAAGTATCCATTTTTTGTTTAAGAGTAGAATCAACCTCTAGGCACTCATTCATTGATGTTGCAAATATTTGTACACCCATCCAAACCATATTACCTTTAAATTTTCCTTGCTTCACTGCGACACCAATATCTATATATTCTTTTTTTAAGATATTTGCTCTGTGTCCTGGACTATTCATCCAAGCTGTCACCATATCTTTACTATCCTGAAAAAAACCCATTGCTAAATTTTCACCAACAATAAGATAATTATATCCTGCATTATCCACCCAATACGCAACACTTTCACCTGACGGAGCATCATGCGCAAAATATTCTTTGGTAAACATATGATTTAATTTTGCTGTTGCGGCTTGCGTTAAAAGATTTTGTTGTTTCAAGGTTGATAATCCTTTTTTTTCTCGTTCTAAATTAGTATAAAAAATAATTTCACTACCCGATAAAATATCAGTTTTTGTAACGAGAACCTCAGACTGTGGCACTACAAGAGGAACGGGCGTTTTTATAGTCTTTTGAATATTTACAGGATCAAGAGTATTTTGGATATTGTCATTTGTAGTGTTCTTGGTAAGTATATTCTTAGGAGAAACAATTTCTTTTGTAGAGGTAGGATGAAAACTGACACTAGAATTATCGCTATTATCATTTTTGTATACTTTGGTAGTATCATTTTGATTCTGGTTGTGAAGAAAACTAAGCGTTTTATAAACAACGGTCTCTGTTCCTAAAACTACCAAACACATCATTGCAAAATAAAAAAGCCAAAGTAACCACGCGACACCTTTTTGTTTGTTCATCATACCTCCTTATTATAGTACAAACTGTTAAATAAAAAAGTTTTGTTTAACACAAAAAAACGAAGGAGGATATGAGCTTTTGCTCATATCCTCCTTTAATAATTAGTTCCACCCACTAGTCCCACCGGCCAGCTTCGTCAAAACCAGGTGGGTTTTTGTCGTAGTCATAAAGATCATCATAATCTTCTTTTTTTGTTGCTCTAATAAACAACAAAAAAAGAAGAAAGAAGAGAGAGAAAATTAAAACGACAATCCCAATTACTATGATGGTAGTGTCCATCTTTATCACCTCCTTTTTAT
>JAHIYV010000087.1 GCA_018814635.1 Patescibacteria group bacterium
GCCAATATCGTCAAACGCCTCAACAACCCAAAACAGTTTAATAGAACAACAGGGTATTGCGACGACCAGTCTTGACAACTCCCAACAGAACCTGGAAGATGCACTTGTAGAGGACATAAAGAACATAGAAACTGAACAAATCATCACAAAAATAAATAATATTCTTGAAGAAAACGGAACAACAACCATTGCGGAATATGCTGAAACACAAATTGAAATAAAACAAGAATATGTGGAAATATCAGACACCGACAAAAAACGAATTGAGCTTGCGCTTGGAACAACGCTTAATTTTCTTGGTGATATAAAAGGAGAACTCGCGGAGCAAGGTAATTCCGAAGCTGTTTCTTCCGTTAATAATTTATTAGAAGAATTAAATAGCGAAATAAAGAATCTTCCTAAAAATGTTTCGTTTGAGGTTAAGCTATCTCCCACAAAAAAGAGTGTTAAATTTGAAATTACCTCAAAAAATGATAAGAGTAATGTTCAAATTGGAGTGCCTGCTGGTGATAATGATGCACCTAAAAAAGAAGATATTAAAAAGGAAAACAATACTCTCGCAAAACCTCCTATGCCAACAGACCCCCTACTTGAAATTCAAAATGACATATTAAAAATTAAAACAGGTGGCGATGTTTTAATCCAAAAAGAAAGAAAGGGGGCATTTTTAAAACTTAATATACCAGTGCCCCCACGACCCACAAATGAGGGGGAAGATTACCAAATTGAAACAGGACAAACGCTAGAGGATGTTGATGCAACAATTATCAATAATGGATCCACGACAGTGGAAGAGGTGGGTGATATTAAAAAAAACAAAGATGAAGAAATCTACGACGCCAACAAAAAAGCCACAACAACAGAAAGCATCAACACAAAGATAAACAAAATTGATGACAGCACAACAACGATTAAAATGATTTTAGAAAATACCAAAAACACTTTTGATTTTTCTATCACCGACAACAATTCTAATTTACATAAAATCATTGAAGACTATACTAAGGCTAAAAAAACAAATTAGTTTTAGAAAAATGGTATAATTTCAAAATCATGGTAAAATAGACTTAAAAAATGTAGTGTGGAAAGAAAATAGGTATTATGTATCTCAATGTAGATGTATCTAGTTTCGGAAAAACCAAAAAGGAGGCGTTGATCAATTTGGATGAAGCACTAGGATTATATTTTGAAGATAGCAAATTATAAAATCATTTTATTAATAATTAACTAATAAAGATATGAATAATGAAAACCCGCGCAGTAGTTCTCCACAAGAAAGTTCAAATCCAGAGGAGAAAAAACTAGAAGAATCAATGAAGGAACCAACTATCGAGGAACAGAAATTATCAGAAGAAGATGAAGAGCGGTATGAACAATGGATGGAGGATCATCCGGAAATTGTAATAGCCCCAGAAGACTTGCGCGAATGTGGACCAGAAATTGCGGAATTAGAAGAAATGCTTACCTCATTTGAATTGACATATTCTCTCGCAGAGTTGCATTTGATTATTGACCTCAGGCCAGAAGATGTCGCGAATTATCCTTTACGAGAATCAGCCAAAGCCGCGCTCACTCCTATTGTTACACAATTGAATGCATTAAAACGGGAAACGAATATTACACAAGAAAAATATGACGAAATAAGGGCAAAATACCAGCACCTCTCAAGAGCTGTTGGAATGATAAACAGGAACAAAGTAGATCATACTAGGTAAGGTGTTTTAAAGTAAATCCAAGGACGGTCCTTGGACAATTGTAATAAATCATTAGTAGGTTTGTGGGCAACACTGTCTTGTTGTGTTTCTTGTTCCTTTTGGCTTAAGGCGATTTTTTCTTCATCAGAAATTAACACTGCGGTTTTATTTTCTTTTTCAATTTGTAAAAATGCTTCCGTGATATCTTCTATACTTCAACCACCCTGTGATTGAAGCGTAGTAATAATACTATTTTTGTCCACACCCGCATCAAGTTGATTTTTAATATAAAAAACTAATTCTTCTGTAGTCATAATAATATAAATTTAACCTCTTTTTTATAATACTTTATAATACTCCCATCCACAAATTAACTATAAAATAGTATAACATAAAATAGTATAACATAAAATAGCTCTCTTTTTTTTATTTTGATACAATTATTTTTATTGATAGCCAACAAAATAATTACTAATAAAACAATCCGCCCATAGCTCAGTTGGTAGAGCAGTCGCCTCTTAAGCGAACGGTCGTAGGTTCAAGTCCTACTGGGCGGACATGGAAATGGAAAATTTACCCTGTGAAATTTGCCTTGCAAGTATTTCATAGGGTGGAAAAATCAAAATGGAAAATAGACCTGTTACCCAATTAGTTTCGTAGCGAAATTCCCAGATTTTGAGTAGAATTTTTTATAAATTTTTTAAGTTCACCCTGTTAAATAGTCGCGAAGCGAATTTAACAGGGCAAGTGCCTAAGTATAGGCGTAAAAATTTAGAAAAAATTATACCAAAATATGGGAATTGCAGTAGAAACTAATTGGGTAACAGGTCTAATGGCAGTGAAAAATAATAAAAATTCAAAAACAACACATCATAAAAAAGATTTCTTCTCATTTCTGCCAAGGGTTACCCTTGGTAATTCACTAAATGGCGTACTTTGGGTATTTTAAACGGCTCATTAAACGGCTCTCAAATGAGTCGTTTAATTATGTGACAATTCTAAACTATCCTGCAAGGACTACCCTTGGATAATGAATAATCTTAAAAAATCCCAATTTAGGTTGAAAGTCAGAATTATTTTTTGGTATTTTTTGTTTTTATGGTATATTTTGTCTGAATAGAAAAAATTTGAAGTAATTAAAAGAATTGCCCGGGTGGCGAAATTGGTAGACGCGCATGCCTTAGGAGCATGTGGAGCAATCCATGGAGGTTCAAGTCCTCTCCCGGGCACCAGAATAGAACTAGACGGTTTTTTAGAAGCTGAAATGCGGGACGCGCGAAGCGCGTCCCAAGGATTCCCGCCGAATTCCCCCAATGAATTCAGAATTTTTGGCGCGCTGGCGCGCACTAATTTTTCGCCAAGAGAGAGGTTCGA
>JAHIYV010000088.1 GCA_018814635.1 Patescibacteria group bacterium
AAAACCAAAAATTTCCTTTCCATTTTTTGTCGGCTTCTTACAGAAGCTGTCCACTCATTGGGCTTTTTACTTCGCTCCGCTCGTAAAAACCCTCAATGAGTCTTGCGGAAGCGTCCCACGCTTCCTCACCCCCCACACCCCCTGCCGAGGAAAATAAGAAAGGTAAGGAAAATTTTTGGTTTTTGCTCCCGCGACCGCAGGGAGCGGACGAGGCGCGTAGATTAGTCCTCGTTCAGATTAGTTTGGAAAAAAGTTCGGATTTTGTTCAGGACAGACAGCCAATTTGTAAAGTTTGCGTTTCCCGCCTCGCTCGGGGCTTCGCCCCTCGCTTCGGCGGACGAATTTTCAAGCAATTTCCAAACGAGCCAATCTTTTGTCCCGCCAAAGGCGGGACGCAAAGCGACAATTTTCTGCCAAAAGCGATTACAAATTTAATCAAATAAAACTATGACAAAATATTTTCTCTACGCCAGAAAATCAACGGACGAACCGGACAGGCAAATTTTGTCCATTGAGGCCCAAATAACGGAATTGAAAGAGTTTGCCAAGCGGGAAAATTTGGACATTATTGAAACATTTATTGAATCGCAAACCGCCAAAATTCCGGGCCGTCCGATTTTCAACGAAATGATAAAAAGGATTGAGTCCGGCAAGGCCAGTGGAATTTTAGCGTGGCATCCCGACCGCCTTGCTCGCAATTCCATAGACGGCGGACAAATAATTTATCTTGTGGACACAGAAAAAATCACCGCGCTAAAATTCCCGACATTCTGGTTTGACGCAACTCCGCAGGGAAAATTTATGCTGAATATCGCTTTTGGGCAGTCGAAATACTACATTGATAATCTTTCAGAGAATGTAAAACGAGGTTTGCGGCAAAAAGTCAGGCGGGGCGAGCAATCGGGAGTGGCGATAACCGGCTATCTCAACGACAAAGTCAATCACAAAATTATTCCCGACCCGGAAAGATTTCCGCTTGTCAAAAAACTTTTTGAACTTTACGCCACAGGCGAATATTCTCTGAAAGATTTAAGAAATAAAATGACTTCTTTGGGCTTGATTAGCCGAACCGGCAAAGTTTTTTCAATTTCCAATATACAGATGTTTTTGAAAAATCCGTTTTACTACGGAGCTTTTTATTTCAACGCTGAACTGCACCAAGGAGCGCATAAGTCAGCGATTGCAAAGAAACTTTTTGACAAGTGCCAAGAAGTGATGAAAACCAAGGCGCACAAAATGAAGCGAGGCCAAAAAGAATACGCTTTCCGCTCGCTTTTGAAATGCGGCGAGTGCGGCTGTTCCATAACTTCGGAAACCCACAAAGGACACAATTATTATCGTTGCACCAAAAAGAAAGACGACTGCTCGCAAAAATATATTCGCGAGGAACTTTTGGCCGAGCAGATTTCAAACCTCATTCAAAAAGTTTCTTTGCCTTCGGCTTGGACCAAAAAGATGATTTCAGAATTAGACAAAGAAAAATCGGAAAATGTCCAAGCCGAAATGACTTTCGCTCAAAATCTCCGTTCGCAAATTTTGGAACACGAGGAAACATTAGATAAACTTTTAGACCTTCAATTATCGGGTACTATTTCCACCGAAGAATACGCTGCCAAAAAAACAAAAATTCTCAACCGAAAAATTGAGATTTCCGAAAAATTGAATGATTTTGAGCGAAAGGGCAATCGCTGGCTCGAACTTTGCAAAAGTTTCATTTTAACGGCTAATCAAGCACAAATTGCCACTTTGCGAGGAAATTTTTCCGAAAAGAAAAATTTCCTGAAAAAGATTGGCTCGAACCCGCTTTTGCGGGAGCGTCTGGTTTTTGTAGAATACAAAAACCCTTGGAAATTGCTTGAAAATTCGTCCGCCGAAGCGAGGGGCGAAGCCCCGAGCGAGGCGGGAAACGCAAACTTTACAAATTGGCTGCCGGACAGGGACTCGAACCCCGATAACAGGCTCCAGAAACCTGTGTCCTACCATTAGACGATCCGGCAACAGTAATATTTAAAAAAAATTAAATATGTCACAAAAACCATCCTAACAAATTTTTAGGTTTTTGAAAAACATTTAATTTATCATCCCGTACGAAACATCTTTGTCAACCCAGGCAAACTTCTTCTTGTCACCCCGCGCAAACTTCTTGTTGCCCGTGCGAACCCCTTGTCATCCCGTGCTCCGGGTCCAGAAATTGTGGCAATACTACTGGATTCCGTTTTTCAACGGAATGACAAAGTGGGGAAGATAACACGGAGTAACAAAGAAAAAATAAATTAGTTTTTAGAAAATGGTATTACCAAGAGTTAAACTTTGGTAAGAGAAAAGAAAGAAAAGCACACCTTCCCCCCAGACAAAAACAACGATTCTTGACCTGAGTCCGGTGCCTTTTAACCTGCTTTATGCTACAATATATGTTACAATATATGTAATGCTAACGAAAACTAACGAAAAGAAAAAATAATACTAGGAATGGTATTGGTTATGCTTGGAAGAAAAGAGAAAAGAGGTCAAGTACTTTTTCTTACTTTTAGATTCTAAGTTCGTTCTCAGATTTTTGCTTTTATAATGTAATCAAAATTTTATGAATGTAATGGATGTAAAAAAATTATTATCTCAACTTTTTTCCTCAATAAAAAATGGTAGTGTTTTGTTTGATGACAAGGGGGTTATTTTTTATGTCAATTCATCAGCTTGTAAATTTTTACACAGCCAAGAAAATCAATTGCTTGACACTCTTGTTGAGGAAACTTTTCGTGTTTTTATTGACGATGTATCACACAAGAGCAAGAAAGGAATTATTTTTGATATATTTAATAAAAATCAACAATCTACACTTCTTTCAAATCAAACACTTTATTTTGTTTCTGTGGATGGACACAAATTTTCGATTGAAGCATCTTCGTCTTGTATTGAGGTAGATGGTAAAAAAATAGGATTATTATTGTTTCGTGATATTGCAGAAAATAAGGGACATGATCAAAAACTAATTGCGATGAATGCTCACATAGAGACCATTATTGACAACTTCCCCGTTGGATTTATTGAATATGATAATTTTTTCTGTGTTAAAAGGATTAATATAGCGGCGGAAAATATTTTGGGGATAAAACGCGCTGAGATTTTGGGTCTTAATATTAAAACAGAAGATATAAATAAAAAAGAAAAGACTAGCCTAGCTATGGTGTCTTATCCTTTTCTGGCAAAAAAAGGTAAAACAATAAAGAGTAAAGAAAATTCTCTGGGCAATAAACTGAACAACAAAATAGTGCATGAAATGATTTTAGATTTTCCTATAAAGCGAGAAATTGAAGTAACAACAATCTCTCTTGTGGCGACAAAAGACAACACAATTGAAGGCTTTATTAAAATAATTCGTGATATTACAAAAGAAAGGGTGCTTTCTCGAAGTAAAAGTGATTTTATCAATATTGCGGCGCATCAATTTAGAACACCTTTGTCTGCCATAAAATGGATTTTGAATATGGTTCTTGGTGGTGATAAAGGTATTATATCTTCTCCTCAAAAAAAATTACTTACTAAAGCATATCATACTAATGAAAAAATGATTTTATTAGTGGACAATCTTTTAAATGTTACTCGGATTGAAGATAATCGTTTTGGGTATGCATTCAAAGAAAGCAGTATTATAGAAGCGATTACAGATGTTGTTAGCGAACTTCGTTTGATGGCGGAAACAGGGAAGGTAACCCTAACCTTTGAAAAGCTGGACAACATTAAGCCATTTATATTTGATTTTTCAAGAATACAACTTGCTATCCATAATCTTATTAATAATGCGATTAAATACACAAGAGAGGGGGGCACTGTTAAAATTTCTTTAACCCAAGAAGATAATGATGTTGTTGTGGAAATTCAAGACTCGGGTATTGGTATTCCGGCAGACCAGATAAAACAAACATTTACGAAGTTTTTTCGGGCGGTAAATGTTTCGCGTCTACAAATTAGTGGGTCTGGTTTAGGTCTATTCATAGTGAAAGATATTATAACTAGACACGGAGGTATAATAGGAGTAAAATCAATAGAGAATAAAGGAACAACTGTTACGGTTCGGTTGCCTATGCGTATGACTGTTGAAGAAACGGGAAACAAACAAAACAGAACAACTTAAATCTATTGTTAATTAATATGCAAAATAAAAAAATACTTATTATTGAAGATGATAGTACCCTTTGCGAAGTGCTCGCAGAGAAACTTACTCAACATAAATATAATGTATCTGTGGCGGAAGATGGCGAGGTGGGAATGATTAAGATTCAAAATGAGAAACCAGATTTAATCTTACTTGATATTTTAATGCCCAAAAAAAATGGCATGGAAGTGTTAGAAGAGCTTCATGCGGACGACAAGCTTAAAACTATTCCAGTGATTGTTATTTCTAATTCTGGACAGCCAGTAGAAGTGCAGAAAGCTCGTGAACTTGGAGCAAAAGAATTTCTAATTAAAGTGGTTTTTGATCCCACAGAAGTGTTAGAAAAAGTACAAAAGATTTTGAAACAAGAATCAAGTAATCTTTTATTGCTTGATGATGACAACACAACAGAGAGAATTGTTGAAATAGATGAACAATCTGAGAATAATATGCCAAACATTGAAAATACTTTCGTTCCAAAAGGTGAGAAAAAAGGGGCTCAACGAAAAATTCTTATCGTAGAAGATGATACATTTTTACGGGAATTATTTGTTCATAAAATGCTTATTGAGGGTTTTGATGTTGAATTTGCGATTGATGCAGATCAGGTATTTGAATTGCTTATGACTAAAAAACCCGAGGTTATTTTGTTAGATCTTATTTTACCGGGAATGGATGGTTTTGAAATTCTGGACAAGATTAAGAAAGATGATAATTTAAAAGCAATACCGGTGATCATTATTAGTAATTTGGGACAAAAAGAAGACATTACTAAAGCAAACGAACTAGGCGCAGTTGATTTTTTAATCAAAGCTAATTATACACTTGATGAAATTATTGCTCGCGTGCTGGCTGTTTTACAAAAGTATTAATAGTTAGTTTTATAAAAAAGTATTGTTAGAAGTATTAATAGTTAGTTTTATAAAAAAGTATTGTTAGAAGTATTGTTAGAAGTATTATTAGTTAGTTTTATAAAAAAGTATTGTTAGAAGTATTATTAGTTAGTTTTATAAAAATAAAATATGTCTAAAAA
>JAHIYV010000009.1 GCA_018814635.1 Patescibacteria group bacterium
ATTTTCTTTTTAACCATTTTGCTATGAAGTAATATGTTTTATCTCTTCTCCACAGATCAGCAATAATAGCTCGCTCCTCTTGCGAGAGTTGTGTATAATTATTCATACAAAAACTTCGTTATGTTATTGATAATATCGACCTTTTCAAAGCAGATATTATCTTAACAGAAACGAAGTTTTTGTTTTAAAGAATTGTTCCCGGTTCAGGTTTGAATTCAAGAAATAAAAAACCACTGATTTTAGTCAGTGGTTTTTTGTGTTTAATCTGTGAAGTCCTTAGATATATCTAGCCGTATATGCATCCATTGCATCCATAAATTATTTTCATTGATATAAGGTGCTCCTCCTCCTTCTAGAACAAATAAGTTGTCTTCTATTTTTACATAAAACGCAACAGGAGTACTCTCTGTCCCTGTAACAGAACCATCGGGGAAAAGAAAATATCCGTTATAATAACAACCATAGTAGTATTTTCCTTTTATATCATGCTCATGATATTTTGTGGTACATCCCCCTCCCGCACCACTTGTAATTTTATTACTTATAAACCGTTTTTCCTCAATGAATTTCCCATTCTTATCATAGTTACCAATAGATATTTCAAGTGTTTTTGTTTCTACGAATTTGGTTATTTTACCGAAACCACCATAAAAACCTCCACGAGATTGTATTTCGTTTTCTTCATACTCTCCAACAAGTCCCACAACATCTATTGCTGTCTCCGCCTGCGCTGGCTTTGGTTCCGTTACAGGTTCTTCCTTTACTTCCTCTGTACTCTGCCCCGCGCCAACCGCTTCGTTGTTTGTATCGGTGGTGTTTCCAACATTAGGATTACTATCATCAGAAGGTAAATTCATATTTGCGGAGTTATTATTGGGAGCCACGTTTGGTATGTTCACAGAAGAATTTTTATTTTCTCCATCTCCACCCCAAAACGCGAATAGTAAAACAAGAACTAACACAACAATACCAATAATAAGTCGTTTTGTTGTTACAACAAAAATCGGCTTATTTTTTTCATTTAACTTTTCCATTTTAATTATTAAAATTCTATTATATACAAGATACTATAATATTAGTCAAATTTTATTAATTTTTACAGGCACATAATTGTCTGTATTTTCGGCAAAAGTATTTTTTGTGGCACGAAAAAAATTAAAGATTTACTTCTTGGTATTTTTTCTTTATTTCTCGCTTCTCGCTCTTCCGCTTGTTTCTGTTTTTTCTATTTTCCATATCATCTTTTTTGTCTAAAACATCACCAATGCCAGGCACATAACACAAAGGATTAAACAACTTTTTTGTCTCTTTTGCGATCTCACCCTTTATTTCTTTTTTATGTCTTTGTTTTAAATCATCAAGCTCTTGTTCTTTGCTTTGAAAATTGTTTTTTTCAACTATGTTTCCATTTGTGACATTATGAACATCCTTCCCACAAAGCTCATCTAATTTCTTTTTTAATCCATAAGGGTTATCAATATGATTAAATCTAACAGGAGGACTACCTGTGCCTGCGGTGGCAATTTGAAAAACACCCGTTCCATAAATCAACTTACTAAAAAAAGGTTCTTCTATTCTAATGTCAGTAATTTGATTATAGTCAACACTAATTAACCTGGTTGATAGCCATCCGATATACACTATTATTCTAGAATCTGTAAAAGCATATGCGCGGGAATTTTTTTTATAAAAAAGATAATAAAAACCCGCAATACCAACAATCATCACCCCGCTCATGAATTCCTCTGGACTAATCCATACACAAAACCCAATAACGGTCCAAAGGAAAAACAAAGTGTTAAGGTAGCGAGAAGAAATAGAAAATTCATGCTCAACTCTTTCGTTTTCACCAAGTACTTTGTCCCAAATTTTTTGGTATTTCATAAGCGCTAGCTTAAATATTATTTACAGCCAATTTATTTAATTCCGATTGCACAAACGCAGGTATTGTAAACCCGATAATCATATACACCAAAAACCATGTTATCGTATTGTTGTCTTTTTTGATATGTTCTGCAAATCCTTGGCAATATTTGTATGCCCAATATAGGTTTATAATTGGAATTATTAACAACAAAGCAGTTGGAATTTTTGCTCCCAAACTATTCATTTCATTTTTAGTGGAAACAAGCCAATAAATTGAGTAAATCCCAAAAGTGATTATAGAGAATAAATAAACTAAAAATATATTTCTGTTTTTTACCATAATTTTATTTTTTTATTTTTAATAACGGTTTGGCCACTTTTAATAAATCTTATTTGTGTATGAGTCCTTAGATCTTTAATTATTTTTGTGCGCGCCAGAAACATGCTCAGTAACTAAATCTACAAATTGTTTTGCTCTTTTCTTTCCCATCCCAACAAAAGGAAAACTAATGGAGGTTTTTATATTACCCGCGCTAACTGTTAATATAAATCGTTTTGCTATTGTAATCAAAATAACTCCTATTAATATCTGTACGATTCGCGATAACATCACTACATAATTTGGGATTCCCCAATGAGGAGGTACTGAATTAAAAGCGTTAATACACAAAAAGATTCCAATCATTAATTTCCATAGACTCCATTTTTTTGTAATATAAATACTTTCAACGTTTTTAAGAAATAAGCAGTGTAGTTTTTCTGACATAACCCGTGCTGAAAATTGAAAAATTCTCTGAGTGGTTATAATAATATTTTCTTTTCTTCTAAGTATAAAACCTGAAAAACCTAAATCCCAAAAACTTGCCTTAAAAGTACTAAGTCGTCGTTCGTCTTTTAGTAAAGCAAAAGATGGGATCATTCTTCCCGCAAAAACAATTTGTTCCCCGTCATCTTCGGATGTATCTTTGGCCCTTAATTCCTCTCCACAATAATCACAAAATTCCTTACTCTCCTCATTTTTCTTGTCGCAATTTGAGCAACGCTTAGCAGAAAGATCTATTGCCATAGCAATTTTTTTTGTAATTTGCTTTCCTGTGTTTTCCAAAAAATCTGGCTTGTTTCTTTCTTGCTCTTGCTCATTATTCATAGTTGTTATTTTTTTATAA
>JAHIYV010000089.1 GCA_018814635.1 Patescibacteria group bacterium
CCACCCCCTATTTTGTATATATTTCTGATACATCAGAAATAACATAAGAGCAAAATCTTCCGCATCAGCCCCACCAGCTCCAGCAAGAATAGTAATTACAGCGCCTCCTTTATCATACTTATTAGCGCCCTCCAGCTCTAATTTAATATCATTCAATTCTTGAATTAAAGATTGCGCTGTATTTTTATCCCCCCAAAAATCCGGTTGCGTCATTGCTCCTTCTATTTCTTTGATTCGCCGTTTCTTGTCATCAATATCATCCATTACATTTTAAATTATAACAGAAATAAATATAAAATAAAGCGTAAAGCTTGCAATAATTTTGTTGTTGAGTATAATACCTTTGTGCAATATTCTTAGGTTTAGGTCGAGTATTGTGCTGTACACAAGTATTATTAGTTATTAGAGTAACTTTTTTAATTTATGGATGAAAAAAATGATGATGTAGTAGAAGAAGGAGCTGAGGATGAAGAGACCGAAGTTACAGATACTACAACAGACGAAGACGAAGATGCTGACGAAGACGAAGACGCTGAGTAGTTTATATCTCAAACAGGCAACATGTGTTGTCTGTTTGGCTATATAAATTAAAATAATCATATTATTAATTAATCAGTATTTGTATTATGAATAAAAAAGTACTCTATTTTGTTATAGTCCTAATTGTAATTGTACTTGGGCTGTTTGTGTTTAATAAAATACTTAAAGAAAAAATTGTAAAAGTACCAGAAATTCCAAATGCGACAAACGAAGAAATAGTTGATCCAAATATTGTTTCCGTAAATGAAATTATTGCTCCCGACCAAGCGCCAGGACGGGAAGTTTTTATTGAAAAAGCGTCATTCAAAACTGATGGTGACGGGGGTTTTGTGGTAATTTCTCTCTTGAATTTTGCAGACGCTACTTCAACTCCAACACGAACAGCAATAGGAGTATCTCAATATTTTGCTCTTGGAACCATTCTAGAGAATTTTATTGTAAACCTAATAGAAGATTTGGATGAAGATTTGTTGCCAATGGTAGGTGATACTGTTGTTGCTTCTCTGTATAAAAAAGCAGATCAACCTAATTTAGAAGGTGAAATACAATCATCTATTGGATTAGGTGAGCAGATTGTTGACGAACAAGGAAAACACATAGAAGTCTTCTTCAAAATTATTGACAACCTTGAAACTATCCCAGGATTTGAATCAAAGTTATAAAGAGGTGTCTAAGTCCTAAAAATATCTAAATCAAAAAAAGCGTGGTCTTTTTAGCCAGCGCTTTTTTTGTTTTGAATTCTAATATTAAAAAGGTATAATTATAATTTATATGAGTAAGAATTATACAGCAACAATAGGACTTGAAATACACGCGGAACTTAAAACCCAAACAAAAATGTTTTGCGGGTGTAGAAATAATCAAGAGGAAACTAGGCCAAACATCAATGTGTGTCCAGTATGTATGGCGCACCCAGGAACGCTTCCGGTGATTAATAAAGAAGCGGTAAAATGTGTTTTGAAAGTTGGTAAGGCATTAGGAGGTAATTTAGCTGATTTTACGGAGTTTGATAGAAAAAATTATTTTTATCCTGATATTCCTAAAGGGTATCAAATTAGTCAATATAAACATCCTTTAATTACAGGGGGTGTGTTGAACAATATAGCGATTACCCGTATTCATTTAGAAGAGGATACTGCGCGCTCGCAACACAACGACGAAACGCATAGTCTGGTTGATTTTAATCGAGGTGGACTACCTCTTATGGAATTAGTTACAGAGCCGGTTATAACAAACGCGAAAGATGCAGTTTCTTTCGCGAAAGAACTTCAACTTGCATTGCGATACCTTGATGTTTCAGACGCGAATATGGAAAAAGGACAAATGCGTGTTGAGGCAAATATTTCAGTAAGTAAAACCAATGAACTAGGTACGAAAGTAGAAGTTAAAAACCTTAATTCATTTCGTAGTGTTGAGGGTTCTATTGAGTATGAAAAAAATAGACAGATTTCAATTTTGGAGGCAGGGGAACGAGTTGTGCAGGAAACAAGAGGTTGGGATGAAAATAAAAGTCAAACTTTCAGTCAACGAAAAAAAGAGAATTCTGATGACTATCGTTATTTTCCCGATCCTGATTTACCAAAACTTAAATTAAGTGAAATTAAAGAATTTAACAATGAGTGTCTTGAAAAAGAAATACCCACAATGCCGTGGGAAAAACGCACTCAATATAAAAAACTCTATAACATTAAAGACGAAGATATAGATTTGTTTATACAAACTCCAAAGCTCGCTAAATTTTTTGAAGATACTGCTCTTGCTTTAGATAATAGTATAGAACTTATAACCCGTGCCACTAATTATTTAGTGTCGGATTTTGTGGCGCTTCTTAAAGAAAATGGTTGGGAAAAAAATAAAATTACTTCGAAGTATTTTGCAGGAATTGTTAAACTTGCTTACGAATCCAAAATCTCATCGCGTGTTGCTAAAGATTTAATTATTACCACATTCAAGGATGGGCAAATTTCTAATAATCCACAAAAAGATGCTGAAACAAAAGGATTATTACAGAAAAGTGACGAAAATGAGCTTTATGCAATTATAGAAGCAATCAAAACAGAAAACCCTGCAGTTGTTGAAGATTATCGCAAAGGAAAAATTTCTGCTTTACAATTTCTTATAGGACAAGGTATGAAAAAAACACAAGGATCCGCCAACCCTCAAGTACTCAAACAATTATTTGAAAAAGCTTGCGACTAAACTAAAATTGGATTAAAAATTAACATTGTTTTTCTTTCGTGTTATAATTATGTTATAATAAAATTATTAGTGTGAGTTGTTATATAATGATATAATTAAAATATGGATAATAATATTGTGAACACAAAAACACATGTAGATACAAATACAAATGGAACAAAAAATCCAAATGTAATTCCTTCGCAGGCAACAGGGGTTATGTCGCGACCCAATATGGGATTGCCTACTGGAATGGGAATGCAAACAAAAGTTGTTCCTGTGATGTTGAGAAGTTTTAACAAAGATCTTTCTGTTGCGATGGCGCAAAAACAGAAACAAAAGTTAATGATGCAAAGAGAAGAAGAGGTAAAAATCCCCCAAGCGCCAAAGCCGGTGTCTATTGTTGCACCCACAAAAAGCAAGGCCACAGTGACAGCAATAAGAGTAGTACCAATTAAACCTAAATTACCCATAGACACAACAGTTAAAACCGAAAAAGCAAAAGCAACAGAGAGTACAGATAGACCACAAACAGAAAAAAGATTTTTGTCTGGACTTTTTTCAAAATCAGCAACAATAGTGCAACCCCCAAAAACTTCTCAAACTACTATTAAAAAGAAGGAAGGATTACGCAATAATTTTGACAGTATGATATTAGGTAAATATCATAAAAACAAAGAAAAGATTATCACCCCCCCCTCTCCTGTTTCAGAAAATATTTTAACTAAACCAAAAGAAGAAATTATTGAGCTCAAAAAAGAAATCGCTAAACTTAAAGAAGAAAAAGAGAAAGAAGAAATCGCTAAACTTAAAGAAGAAAAACAAGAAAAAGAGAAAGAAGAAATTATTGAGCTCAAAGAAGAAATTGCTAATTTATCGGCTGTAGAAAAAATGCAACATTCAAATCTAGCTGATCTTACAAGACAAGAAAATCAATTTATAGCAGAGAAAACACAGCAAGAAATTCAAAAAAATCAAATAAAAAAACAACTTAATGATGTGTTGCAACAGGAGAGTGCAATAGAGGAATTAATTTCTGCCATTGAAAAAGAAACACAAAATGTTGTTTCTGTGGATGAACGACACAACATTGAAACAAAACGATGGGAGCAAGAAGAAAAACGCGCGCAAATTGAAAAAAATAAATGGGCCAGCAATGAAGAATATGAGAAAATTATGGATGGGTTGGAAGAGAAGGAGTACAAATTAAAACAAATTAATGATAAAAAAGAAGAGATTAACACAAACCTTATTCTTTTATTAAAATCTAAAAATGAAAAAGAACTTCAAATTCAATTAGAAGAAACTGGACAAAAAGAGAGAGAAAAAGAGATTCAAATTCAATTAGAAAAAACAGGGCGGCAGAAAAAAGAAATAGAAGATATTCAAATAGAACTTTTAGACAAAAAGAAAGCTGTGGATGACACACTTGCTTTGTTAAAAGAAAATGAACAAAAAGTAGTTGCTGAGCGTCGTGCTGCAAAAGTAGAGGAAGCAAGAGTTGAATCTCTTTCGGAAAAGCGTGTTTTTGAAGAAAAACGACAAAATGTAGAGAAGCACCAACGAAACATAGAACAACAAAGATGGGAGACGGAACAAGCACTCCAGCAAATTATGGAAAAAATTACAGAAGCAAATTCACAATATAAAGCCATAGAAGAAAAAGAAGAAAAAATCCAGAAAGGATTGCAATAAAGAAAAGAGAATTTCATCCTTCTACGCACGAATTTCTTGTCATTCCGTACTCCGATACGGGATCCAGAAATCGTGGCAATATTCCTGGATTCCGTTTTCCAACGGAATGACAAAACGGGAAGATAGCATGGGATGACAAAGAAAAAAACAAATTAGTTTTTAGAAAATAGTATTACTTTTAATCTAAGTAATCCCTTACACAAAATATTTTATAGACTCATAATGATTAGCATTTCTTATTTAAGGGTCTGGAAAGAAATAATACCAAACCTAATTAACCACTTCCCACTGTCTTTTTATCCACTCATACCCAATTAATTGTTTAAGTCTCTTTGTATCATCACCCCATTTCTTTATTGCTTTAGTAATTAAGTCTTCTTGTTTTTCAATACTCTCAAACACACGATTGGTTGTTTCTCTACGAATTTCTTCAAAAAATCTCTCAGCCGAGTTTAATTCTGGTGAATATGAAGGTAGGTGTATAAGGGTAAGACCTTCTATCTTGCTCATATCTTTTCTTCTATGACATGGAGCATTATCCCAAACTACAACTACATGCTTATCTGGATGTTGTTTTTTAAATTCTTGTAAAAATACCAGTGTCCCCTCACTATCCATTGCCGGCATAAGCAAATGAAAGTTGTGTCCAGAGATCGGAGCGACAGCTGAGCATAAATAGCGTATGTGTAAGCCTGTTGTTGAGGTAAAATTGCTCGGACTCCAACCCGTGACCAACTTCGTCGTATGTTTGTCATAAGTCCATATCGCATTTCATCTTGAAAATATAATACTGTTTCTGGTTTTATATGCTCTGTAAAGCCCTTTTTTTAAAGATTTCTTGTTTTTCCTTGTTTCCTTTGTATGGATGTGATCTTGCTGATTTATACGAATAATTGAATTGTTTTACATGATACCAAATTGTGTTTATAGGTATGTCTTTTTTATGCTTTTTTGCAATCCATTCTTTCATAAGAGGTATTGACCAATATGTTCCTCCTTTATCTATTTCTTTGATTAACTTGTTAAATATCTTTGTATCCCACACAGGGTTTCCTTCTGGACGCCCACCTTTACTCATTTTTAGAGCATCTACACCTCCCTTGTTATATGTTGTTACCCAATACAAAACTGTTTTGCGTGTGACAACAAAGTCTTGCGCCACGGCAGTCTTAGATAATCCTTTTTTTAAACTGATAATCGCTCTAATACGGACCTTTTGTTCACTATCCCTTGAAGTTCTTGACTGCTTCGCGTAAACTAGTAATCGTATCCTTATTGTGTATATGTGTTTTTATGTGTGTATATTATGACATATTTTGAAATATCCGCATAGTGGTTAATTGAGTTTGGTATAA
>JAHIYV010000090.1 GCA_018814635.1 Patescibacteria group bacterium
CAACCCAACCCGCGTGGTACATCCTTTGTTGGCTCACAACCCGCTCTCAGCTTTTCCTTTTCATTTGAACCATTTTGAATTATCCAAGGACAGTCCTTGGACAAGACCGGGTAAGAAAAAGAAAGTTAAAATGAAAAAAATAACCCTAAAACCTACAACCTACAACCTACAACCTAATAATGGTTTTACCCTAGTGGAAACTCTTGTGGTAATTGCTGTTTTTGGTGTTGTTATAGGAATGGTTACTTCTGGAATTGTGTTTTTTTATAAAACAAATTCTTATGTATTAGAACAAGCTACTGCCATAAATGATGCTCAGGCTGGTATAGAACACACAGCGCAAGATATTCGAGAAGCAACATATTCTGACCAAGGAACCTATCCCATAAACCAAATAAGCGGAACAAGTTTATATTTTTATAGTGACATAGATAAAGATAATAGTGTTGAGCGCGTGAAATTTTATTTAGATACTGACAATACCACTTTTCTAAAAGAAATAACAAAATCTGGCGGAAACCCCCTCAGTTATGACGGGCCTTTTTCCACAACAACTGTTAAAATTATTTCTAAACATACTCGCAACGACGCTCTCTCGGAAAATATATTTACTTACTACAATAATAGTGGCGCTAAAATTACAGATTATAACAAAATATTGGATGTAGCTTTTGTAATGATTAAACTAATTGTAAATGTAAACCCAAATCGCGCGCCGTCCGATTTTGAACTTCGCACAAGCGCGTCATTACGAAATTATGTAACGCCAATAGATTAGAAAATGTAAGAATAATTTTGAATTTCTAATTTTGAATTTTGGTTGAATATCTAATTTTCTAATTTTTTAATGTCTAAAAATTAAAACATTCTAACATTCAAAATTGATTCAAAATTAGAAATTAGAAATTCAAAATTAAACTAGTATGATAAAAATAAAAACACAAACTACAAAATATTTATTGACCACCAACTATAAATTACCAACAAGTAATGGTTTTATGCTTGTTTTGGTATTGGTTTTTTCTGGAATATTTATAGTAGTACTCTCAGGTCTTATTGGTTTTGTGCTACAACAACATAATGCTCAGAAAGTAAAAGAAAAACAAGAACAAGCTTTTGCAATTGCTGAAGCTGGTCTTGAATACTACCAATGGTTTTTAGCTCACAACCCAGGAGATATTTATAATGGGCAAGGTGAAGGAAGTCCTGGTCCTTATGAACACGATTATTACGACCCCGAAGGTGGAGCAACTGGAAAATTTTCTCTTGAAATAGATGGCAATATATCTTGTGGCGAGGTGTCATCTATTAATATCACCTCAACAGGTTGGACAAACGACGATCCAATGCGAACAAAAACTGTATTTGGGCGATATTCACGTCCATATTTAACGGAATTTGCGTATATTACTGATGAAAATATTTGGTTTGGGGTTGGAGAAGATGTTGTTGGACGAATGCACTCAAACGGTGGCATTCGTATGGATGGACTTAATGATTCACTAGAAACAAGCGAGAAAGAAACATGGATTTGCCCAGGTTATTTAGGATGTAGTGGTAATCCAACAATGCCTGGTGTTTTTGGAAATGGCGCAGGGTGGCCATTGTGGCGATTTCCTGATAACAATATAAATTTTCTTGGGATGGTGACTGATTTTTCTGATATGAAAGCGCAAGCAATCAGTAATAATACCTATTTACCCCCATCATTAGATTATCTTCCAAACGCAAAAGGATATAAATTAATATTTTTGGCTGATGGCACCATTGATGTTTATATTGTGATAAATACAAAAAAATTAGGTAGTTATTATCTAAATACGATTGACCAGCATTGGTATTATAGAGAGCTTGATCATCTCGTTAAAAATCAAAATGGGTATACTCCCAAACCAGGTATTGTTTTAGACCCCGGGTGTTCTCTTGTGTTCGTAGAGGATAGAATTTGGGTGGAAGGAGAAGTTAATGGGAAAATTACTCTTATATCAGCAGAAATTGGTGGCGGACCAACAGAAATTATTATTCCAAACAATATAACTTATGTTCACAATGACGGAACGGATGGGTTGTTGCTTATGTCGCAAGGTAACATTACCATACCATGGTACTCTCCTTATAATATGGAGCTTAATGGTATTTTTATCGCACAAGGAGGACGATTTGGGCGAGACTATTATTGGCAACCTGAAGCAGGTCCTGTGAAAGGAGCTCTGACATTGTTTGGTTCAATTATTAACGCGCGTACTGGAACAAACGCTTATGTAAATGAAAATAATGTGGTTGTATCTGGCTATCAACAAAGTATCAATACTTATGACAGAAATTTATTAACATCCCCACCCCCAATGATGCCCTATTCCAGCACCCAGCATCGCTTAATTGAATGGCGTGAAGGCGCGCCCGAATAAATTAGTTTATCGTTTTGTTTATCCAAGTTTATCCAAGGGTAACCCTTGGATAGTCTGA
>JAHIYV010000091.1 GCA_018814635.1 Patescibacteria group bacterium
AACATTGCATCCTTCTTTAAAAAACACCAAACCAACACTCTTGACTTCGGCACTTTTGTTAAAAATACATAAAAAGGATTAAATAATGGCTTAAACACAGGCATGAACTTTTAAAATAGGTGTCCCATTACGGAAGTCAAGTTGGTTCAGTAATCTTATATACGAACTCCTACGCATTGAAGGTTAGAAATGCTACACCCTTTAGGGTACGAGAACGAGACAAAATAAAAAACATTACAACCAACAAAAAACACCTTTCTCAACAGAAAGGTGTTTTTTGTTGTTCCTAAAAAATTTTCTAAAAACTACTTTACAACTACTTTACCCTGTGTAAATAAAGGGACCCCACACAAAAGTGTGTCTGATATAGTAAAATAGAATTATTAAAAGCGAGTAATAAATAAAAACTCTACCCTAATTATACCACTGTTTTACCTAGTTTAAGGACTAAAATGTTCGTTTCCAACCCAGAAAAAAGTTGACACGCCAAAGAGTTTTTAGACAGCCTGCAAGGTTAAATCTTGGATTATTTACATTTTACAGACCCTTAATTTTTTCATTGGACAGGTCTATCATAAGCAAACGACGCTAGAAGCTTATTATAAAAATCAATATAATTTTGTGAATCTTTGTTTTTTTTCAAATATCTAACTGATACAAGATAAGCCTTATCGCCAGCCTCAAACACGGTGTCATGAAATACCCCTATTTCTTTTTTAAAGATTTGGGGGTCAGGGTCAATTAAGACTTCTACTTCCGATAAAAATTGAGTGGCTGGAATTTGAGCCGGTCCAACCACCGTTTCTTTTTCGGTGTATGTTGCAGTATGTGCTGTGTTAGTACTCGTAGCTTGTGAAAAAGCATTAAGATTCGCGCGAAGAGTAACAATATAACCAGCATAGGTTAAATAATTTTCTAGGTTTGATACTTCAATTATCGTATAAGCCGCTGTTTGATTTGTGTTTAGGTTGCCTCTTAGTATAAGCGTGTCATTGGCTGTTAGTTGTATATCTTGCATTGTTTTAACCCCTTGTTTTGTTAATTCATTGGGAATACTACCTTCTACAACAAGTTTTGTTTGCGCATCAGGGGTAAATTCAAAAGAATAACCGCTCACTTCATTTGTATATTTTTCAGGAACAGGGTGTGTGCTCAGAATAAACAAAAACATAGAAATTACTACAATCATAGCAACAATAATTAAATTTTTTTTATTATTCAGCCCTTTAGCAGAAATCACACCCTTTGATTCTTCTTCGTTGTTGTTATTTTTATTTTCTTCTGTAATATCCATAGTTTTTACCACTGCATACGCAATCTACCCATTTCTTTAATCTTATTTACAATTTCTTCAAGACTAAAATTAGCCTTAATAAGATATTCAATAGCGCCTTTTTCAGCCCCTTCCGCTATATTTTCTTTGCCACTCAAATTAGACACAATAATAACCGGAATACTACGACCATAATCATCTTCTCGCAACCTTCGTAAAACCTCCATTCCTCCCATTTTTGGCATTAATAAATCAAGCACAATAAGATCAGGCCGTTTTTGTAAAGCCAGAGTAAGCCCCTCATCCCCATCAACAGCTTCAATAGTATTGAAACCTTCTATTTGCAACTTCTCTGACATAAGCTCTCTCAGTAACCCTTCATCTTCCACAATTAAAATTGTTCTTTTTTTTTCTATCATAATTTATTAATAATTGTTACCATAATTATACAAATAAAAACTTTAATTACTGGTTATCAGAATCAGGCGCTAATTGATTTTTTTCAAAAAAGCCATTAGCTTTTAAGATAATTTCATCAATAGTAAAATTAGACTTGATTAAAAAATCAGCCGCACCGGAGTCCATAGCTCTTTTAATGTGTTGTTGGCTACCAAGATTACTTATTACCACAACAGGAATATGTTTATAAGATGGTTTTTGTTTAATTTCTTCAAGAAAATAAAAACCATCTTTCTCGGGCAAAAGAAGGTCTAAAAGAATTAAATCGGGAGTATTTTTATAAAGCTGGTTCAATCCATCCTCTACGCAGGGCGCAGTATCAACCAGAAACCCTTTATCACGAAACCCTCGCGCGAGTAATTCTCGTATAAATAAATCATCCTCAACCAAAAGAATTTTTTTTTGTTTCATTATATTTTTAGTTTATCTAGTTTAGATTACTTTATTATATGGTTTTATGCAAAATAGTCCAGTGCGGGGAATGAAAAATGAATTATTGTTTTAGTCTCCCAAGTATAATTTGTATAATTTCTTCTTTGCTTACAAGTTTTTCTTCTCGGCTAGAAAGCATTTTTAATTTATATTGCCCACTTCTTATTTCATCTTCCCCAATACAGATACTGAATGGAATATTCGCATTTACCGCAGTTTTTATTTGAGCGGAAATTTTACGATTTGTAATATCCAATACAATGCCTATATCACGCGCTCGTAAATAGCGCGCTAGTATATTTGCATCTTTTTCATATTTTTCAGCACATACACAAATATATAAATTAGTGTCGGAACGCAAATTTACTGGAAGTAATTTATGAGTTGTTAAATAATCTAAAAGTGTAACATCGCCCATACCAAAACCAACCCCCGAAACTTTTTCAACTCCAAAAATATCTACAAGATTATCATAACGCCCGCCACCAAAGAGAGACCTGTTGTTTTTTTTATTTGTATCATAAACTTCAAAAACTATTCCCGTATAATAATCAAAACCGCGCATTATTGTAGAATCATATACTATATTTGTGATATTTAATTCATTCAACATTTGAAATAGTTTCTTCAAATCTTGCGCTCCTTGATTTGTTTCAAACTCTTTTGGCAAATTATCAATATCTTTATTATTTAGAAAATCAATAAACACAGCAGTTTTTGCGCCTAGAATTTCTTTGGCTTGCGCCTTAAACTCTTTTTCTGTTATTTTTGCCTTTTTGTCTATCAACTTTGAAAGTGTGTGAGCATGTTCATTCTTTACTTTCAAAAAATCATTTAGTAAAAAATTGATTAGTTGTCTGCTGTTCACGCGTATTTGAAAATCATTATCTGTTGCTCCAAACGCTCGCAATATATCATACGCAACAGCAATAATTTCAATATCCGCCGACACAGAATCAATACCAAAAATATCCACATTAAGTTGCCAGTGTTCGCGTATACGACCGCGTTGCGGTCGTTCATAACGAAATAAATTTGGTATAGAATACCAACGAAGGGGAAACGAAAGTGACTTGCGTCGCCTCGCGACCATGCGCGCAACCGTCGGTGTCATCTCGGGACGAATAGTAACATCTCGTCCCCCACGATCTGTGAAAGAATAAGTTTGTTCATTAACAATTTCTTCTCCAGTTTTTGCTTTATATAAAGCTGTTTCTTCAAGCAAAGGCGCATCATATTCAACATATCCATATTGTTCTACAACACGAGACAAGGTGTCAAACATATAATTCCGCACTGACATATCCGCAGGATAAAAATCCCTAGTTCCTTTATATGGTTCAGTTGAAAGAAAGTGGGGTTGGGTTGCGCCTTTTCCGTCACTCTGCTTCCTCAAGGAACAACCTTTTTGTCCAAGTGATAATTCTTTTTTAAATTTTACACTGTCATTTTTCATTTTGATTTTTAATTTTTACATTTCTCTTAATATTTTGCCTTTTTTGTTATTACTCTTTTTTATTATACCAGACACTGGATTATTTTGCTGTTAAAATTAAAGGCTCACCTTTTGTAATAGCAATTGTGTGTTCAAAATGGGCGCTTAATGAATGGTCGCTAGAAACATAAGTGTAGCCGTTTTTTTGCATTTTTATTTTTGGTGAACCTAATGTAAACATGGGTTCCAAAGCAAGAACCATTCCTTGCGATAAAAGCATTCCAGTATGAGGGCGACCAAAGTTTTGGACAAAAGGCATTTCGTGAACAGCGTGCCCCACACCATGTCCGCCTAATCCACGCACTACACCATATTTATATGGTTGCGCGCATAATTCAATCGCGTGCCCTATATCACCAAGCTTATTGCCAGCGCGCGCAACCTGTATTCCCGCACAAATTGCTTCTTGTGTAATTTCTATAAGCTTTTTTACCTTAGAATCAATTTGCCCAACAGCAAAGGTTGTTGCTCCATCTGTCACAAGGCCTTTATGCGTTAAACAAAAATCTAAACCAACAATATCCCCTTCTCTAATTATCCTTTCTCCAGGAATGCCGTGTACAATCTCTTCGTTGATTGAAATACAAACACTTGCCGGAAAAGGATAAGTTGCGCCAAATGGCTGGTAATTCAAAATTGATGGTTCATCTCCGCCTTTACGAATAAGTTTTTCTGCCAAACTATCAATCTCTTGTGTAGAAACTCCCGCTTTGACCGCTTCTTTTAATTGTAACATCACCGCAAAATGCCTTTTACCACCTTCGCGCAAAAGTTTAATTTCTTCTTTTGTTTTTTTAAGAGTCATATTTACATTTATGCGAGTTCTAATTTTTTTAGAATTTCTTTATGAACTTCTTCGGTGGTATTATCACCATTCACTTCAATAATATTTCCAATTTCTCTAAAAAATTCCACTGCGTGAATAACTTCATCATGATATGCTTTCAAGCGAATTTTTACTTTTTTATCCGTATCATCTGCGCGATTTTCAAGTGTACTACGTTTAGAAAGTCGTTCTGTTACAATTTCATCTGAGACGACAATATAAACCGCTTTATATGGTCGTTTTAACCAAAGCATAACATCATTAAAAAGCTCAGCTTCAGGTTTTTTCCGACATGCTCCTTCATAAATAATTCCTTGATTTCGCGAAAGGCTTAAAATTGCTTCTTGAAAAAGAAAAGAAGCAAACCAATATGGCATAAGAGCTCCACTTTCAATAATTCCTTTTACTTTTTGTCCTATGGATGTATTTTGTTTCGCAATCTCCCTTAAGCGAAGCCCTGTAGAAAAAACCTTAAAACCTGTTTCCTTTGCAAGTAATGCGCTTTGAGCGCCCTTACCCGAACCGGGCTTTCCTATCATAATAATAGTTTTGTACTTCATAATTTCTAAATAATACCAAAATAATAAACAAACCGCTACTTTTCAATAATTATATTTTTAGAGTTTTGAACGGAGTTTTTTTTTGATACTTTTGGGTATAGACAATCCAAGAAAAGTAATTATTTTGTTAATATGGTTTGCTATGCTAAGTATAAAAACCCTGAGGTCGCTTTTGTATTGTGTTTTTAGTACACCACCTTTTTCTATTTTACCGGCAGAGGAGATGATTATCCCTTGTTTTCCAAAAGTGTATTCACCACGAGAAAGAGTAGAGAGAATAGTGCCGGCTGAGAATGTTTCAACCTTTAACGACAACACTGGACCACCAAAATTCTCTTCTCTGTGTAGGTCCAAACCCACAAAAGCGCGTGTTTTGGGTTTTTCTTTTTGCAAGTCTTGTAATAAACGAAGTGATTGCGCGCGTGGCGCGCTTTTTCCGTCATAATAAGAATTCCAAACTTCTACGCCATTAAGTATCTTTTTTATATTATCATCAATTGTAAAATTATTTCTGCTTGGATGCGCCAAAATAACTATACTGGCTTTTTCGCGCCATTTTTGTAGATTGGGAACATCTATTATGTCTGTAAAAAAATCTATCACTCCTATCATAAGAATATGCGCATCTTTATATGGGACCTCAAAGCCGGGAATAAAAACAAATTTTTCATCACTATGATTTTCGCAATCTCTAACAAACTCTTGTATTGCTTCTATTGTAAGATCATCGGTGTGCTCGGCCATGCACGCGAACTGCAAGCCCTCGCGCAAACAAAGTTCTTTAATTTGGGACAATGAAAGTTGCCCATCGTATGAGTAAGTTGAATGTAAATGCGCAATGCCTTTTATTTCCATAGTTTTTTTCTTATTATATCAATAATTTCCATAAAAAATGGCTTGGGGTCCTCTAGAGAAAACACATCATATTTTTGCCCTGTGAAAAGCGCGAAAAAAGAAAAAATTGCAACAACTCTTTTAGGAAAAAGAATTTTTCTCATTTTGTTTTTAGCAAAAAGAACTATTAGCAAATTATGGCAATCACCCCAAAAATGTCGTGATATTATATTTGTCTGACACT
>JAHIYV010000092.1 GCA_018814635.1 Patescibacteria group bacterium
CAACTACGATTATTTACCCCATTAGATAATTGCATATCTAACGGGGTTTACCAACCTCCGATTTTATTTATCCCGTTAGATAATGGTTTATATCTAACTGGGATTAGAGGTTTTGAATGAGCGAGGTTCAACCTCGCTCATACTCGCTCATACCTCGCTCATACTCGCTCATATATGAGCCGTTAGTTAAGCCGTTCTGGAGGAGTGTTGTAGGCAGAATGTTTAAATTATGCCACTTAGGGGTGAAACCCCTAAATGAACCCCTAAATGAGAATTAAAAAAGGGTTTTTTGATTATTTTATTTTGCGTCTAGTTTATGTGGGTTATGATTGGGGCAGGTTTTGTTGCTGCAACGCTCTGGGATGGTTTTGGTTCCTGTCATCATAAGCGCTCCACATTTTTCTCCATCTTTGTCTTTTCGGACATAAGAACAGATGTTTCCTGTTGGTTTGGCTTTGATTGCGTACTTACATTTTGGATAATTTGAACAGCTGTAAAAAATGCCGAAGCGTCCTTTTCGTTCCACCATCTCTCCTTTTTTACATTCGGGGCATATAACACCCGTTGCTTTTCTTTTTGTTTCTTCTTCAGATTCTTCTATGTATTTACATTTTGGATAATTGCTACAAGAAATAAATTTACCAAACCGCCCTTCGCGTTCTGCTAATTTTCCATCTTTGCATTTTGGACACATTTTTCCTGTTTCTTTTGGACCAGCCAATTCCTTGCCTTCAATAGTACGCGCGCCACTACACTTTGGAAATTTTGAACAACTCATAAATTTGCCATTTTTACCTAATTTAATAATCATTTTGTCCCCGCATTTTGGGCATTTATATTGTTCATCAGCATTACCCAGTGTGTTAACTTTTTCTATATTTTCTTTTGAGAGCACATCTTTTGAAAATGGACCATAAAATTCTTCAAGTGTAACCCTGTAACCTCTTTTCCCCTCAGCAATATCATCAAGCTCTTCTTCCATTTTTGCGGTAAAATCATCGCTGATATATTTCATAAAATATTTTTCAAGAAAGTCATTTACAACTTCTCCCGTATCTGTTGGAAAAAGGGTGCGACCTTGTTTTTCTACATAACCACGATTGTCTAAAGTTTTCATAATAGAGGCGTAAGTGCTTGGCCGTCCAATTCCGCGTTTTTCTAATTCTTTAATAAGTCCCGCTTCAGTGTATCGGTTTGGGGGTTGTGTTTGTTTTTCCTCAGAATCAATAGAGACAAGTTCTAATGTTTCATTTTTACTTAATTTCGGAAGTTCAACATCCTCGCTTTTTGCGGCTGGATCTGCCAAAAACCATCCGGGGAACAACACCCGCGCGCCCATAATTGAAAAATTAGGAATTTTATGTTCGTGAATATTTGTAATAACTTTGGTTCGTAAAATTTTCGCATCACTCATTTGTGAAGCGATCGTACGCGCCCTAATAAGTTGATAAAGTTTATTCTGATCAACGCTGTTGTTAATAGTTTTTACTTTAACATGACTTGGGCGAATAGCTTCATGCGCTTCTTGCGCGTTTTTTGAACGAGTTTTATAAACTCGCGACATATATAAATTTTTGCCAAAATCTTCTTCAATAATTCGCGCAATTTGTCCTTGGGCATCTTTTGATAAAGTTGTGGAATCTGTTCGCATATAAGTAATATGGCCTGCTTCATAAAGTTTTTGCGCAATTTGCATTGCGCGTGACGGAGACAAACCTAAACGAGAACTCGCGGTTTGTTGGAGAGTGGATGTTGTAAAAGGAGCGTATGGCGCGCGGCGAGTTTCTGTTTCTTTAATATCAGAAATAAACCAAGAACCCGCGCGAGCTTTTTCTAAAATATCATCCACAAGTTTTTTATCGCGCGGTTCTTCTTCGCAAACAGTTTCAAATACCACACCATTTTTTGTTTTATTTCGTGCTGTAATAGTCCAAAATGTTTCCGTATTAAACGCGCGTATTTCTCGTTCTTTCTCCATAATTATTCGCAGAGCAGGGGATTGAACGCGCCCAGCAGAAAGTCCGTATCGCACTTTTTTCCAAATTAAACCAGACAAGTCGTAACCAACCAAACGATCAAGCACTCGTCGAGCTTCTTGTGCTTGTCGCAGATCTTGGTCTATGGCGCGCGGATGTCCAAGCGCTTCTTCAATGGCTGATTTGGTAATTTCATTAAAAACAATCCTTTTTACATTAGCGTTTTTATCAAGATTTAATGCCTCCACAATATGCCAAGCAATCGCTTCTCCTTCTCGGTCGGGGTCCATAGCCAGTAAAATCTCATCAGCTTTTTTTGCGGATTTTTTTAAGTCGGCAACAATTCTTTCTTTCCCCGCGATAATTTCATAATGAGGAATAAAACCCCCCTCTATATCAATAGCTTTTTTATTATTTTTCGGCAGGTCTCTAATATGTCCCACACTAGCTTTAACAGTGTAAGACGAATCGCTTATATATTTAGTAAGAGTCTTTATTTTTGTCGGCGACTCAACAATCAATAATTTCATAGTATATATTTGTACTACAAAAAAAATTTTTTAGCAAAGTTTTTTGTTTATTACAGTTGTGGCGAATTATACAAAATTATTGCTAAAAAACAAAACCAGTGGTATAGTGCCCCCATATTTAATTTTATTTACCCTGTGAAATAATTTTTGTTTAGCAAAAATTGCTCCGTATTTAGCAGGGTTTACCCCATTAAATCCTACAAAGCAGGTGCAAAGCAATTTAACGGGGTTTACTTAGTTTTTAGTTTAATTCTTAAAAATTATGACATTATTTGTTGATGAAATTATTGCTTCTGAAGAAAAAGCTCGGGAAATGGATGAAAAAGCTCGGGAGGATTTTGTGGTGCGGACAGAAAAACAACTTTTACTTCAAAAAAGTAAAGAGAGTGAGCTAAAAAAGAAACTACAAGAAGAGCGTTCTCAAAAAATTGATACACAAAAAAAAGAATTGAAAATTTTATATCAAAATATTCTTTTAAGTGCCGAAAAGCAAAGTGAAAAAATTAAACTTGAATCAAAAGAAAAGATGATTGAGATTATTGATTTTGTAATTAAAAATCTTTCTCTAAAATAATCTATGGCTGTAATTGAAATGCAGAAAATCCAGCTTTTGGTACACAAAACAGCAGTGACTGATGTTTTGCGCGCTGTACAAAAATTGGGTGTTTTGCAATTCACTCAAGTTCTTGATGAAGAAAAAAACTTAAAACAAAAAGAAAAAACTGTTTTTGAATTTAATTATGTGAGTAGTCGTTTGGATTTTGCCGTAAAGTTTCTTTCTCTTTATGCGAAACCAACAAATAAACTTGTGGAAATGCTGGAGGGTTCTCGTATTCGTGTTACAGGAAAACATTTATATGAAGTTGCAAATTCTTTCTATTACAATGACATTATTGACGAGACGCAAGATATTGAAGTTCAACAAAATGCTTTACAGGCAAAGCTAAAGCAATTAGCGGAAGAAGAAAAGACATTATTGCCTTGGGTTGATATGGACATAGCGCTTAGTGTGCCTTTAGATACAAACACTACTCGTACAATGTTTTTGTTGGGTAAAAAAAAGCGTTCCATTGATTTTTTTTTGGAAGATATAAAAAAAGAAGAATGCCATTTTAATATTATTGAAGTAACAGAAAAAAATTTTGTTTTTACTAGTCTAAAAACAGATGTTGAAATGCTTGAAAAAAAGGTGCGAGAAAATGAGCTGGAAATTGTTTCTTTGTCTAAACGAAGGGGTACCGCGCGCGAGGAAATAGTCCGTATAGAACGCGCAAAAATTAAAACAATACAGGGTATAGAAAAACTCAAAAATCGGGCAATAGAACTTGCCAAACAACTTCCTGAATTAAAAATGGTTAATGATTTTATTTATTGGAAAAAACAGAAACACAATTTTATGAGTAGTTCACTAACAACCCAAGAAGTTTTTGTGTTTGAGGGATGGTGTCCTACAAAAGTGTTTCAAAAATTGGAACAAGTTATTGCCAATAAAACATCCATTTTTTCATTAAAACATATTGAACCATTAGAGGAGGAAGCTGTTCCAGTAGAAATTGAGAATAGTGGTTTGATTAAACCTTTTGAGGCAGTAACAAGATTATATGGTTTACCCGGACACCGAGACATTGATCCAACTATTTTCTTGTCATTGTTTTTCTTTGTCTTCTTTGGGTTTGCTCTTACTGATACTGGTTATGGTGTAATTTTATTTTTTGTTACAGCTTCTCTTTTGGCGTTTTTTAAACTTCCCAAAGATATTAAACCTTTAATAATGTTGCTTATGCTGGGAGGAATCAGCACATCTTTAGCGGGAATGTTATTTGGTGGATATTTTGGAATAGATATGTCCACAATGCCAACATGGTTGCAAGCAATTCAACAATTTGATCCTATTAAAAATCCCATCGCCGTGTTTGGGTTGTCATTGGGGCTTGGGGTAATTCATATTGTGTTTGGACTTATCCTTCAAATTGTTTCAAAAGCTAAAAATAATGATTTAGTCGGGGGTCTTTTAGATCAAGGTCCCTGGGTATTTACTTTTTGCGCGCTTGGTTTATTTATAGCAAGCAAAACAAGTGTAATAGCTATTAATCCTGAAATTTCTCTTTATATTTTATATGCTGGTATTGCGTCTATTGTCTTACTAACCGGCCATAGAGAGAAAGGCGCGCCTAAAAAAATTATGACAGGAGCTATGGGTTTATATAGTGTAGTTGGTTTCTTTTCGGATATTCTTTCGTACTCTCGTTTGTTTGCGTTAGGACTTGCCACAACCGCGATTGCTTTTGCCGTTAATATGATTGCTGTTCTGGCGCAAGATATGGTACCGGTTGTTGGAACTTTAGTTATGGTTATAATTTTAGTGATTGGACATTTGTTTAATTTAGTGATAAATACGCTTGGGGCATTTATACACAGCGCGCGCTTGCAATTTGTGGAGTTTTTCAGTAAGTTTATCAGCGGATCTGGTGTTGATTTCAAACCATTCAAAAGAGAAGAAAGGTATGTGATTATTGAGTAAGTTTAACTTGTGAAATGAG
>JAHIYV010000010.1 GCA_018814635.1 Patescibacteria group bacterium
AATTAAATAACAGAATTATGGAATGCCTTAATTTTTTTACTCCCTATGAAGTCATTGAGAAGTATAGAAAAAGAAAAAAAGCGCTATAGCGCTTAAGTGAAATAAAAAGACAGGGTGTTCGGATTGAGCCCTGTCAGTAGGACCGCAACCCTTCTTAAAACATAAAAGTTTGTGGGGTAAAATAGTCTTAAGTAATTATTAGACTAAATCACAAACTTTTATGTATAAACAGTTTACCAAAGAAACTCGAATAGAGTTAGGGGTATTAAAAAGAGCAGGACTTTTTAATGAGAGAGGTTCAACCTCGCTCATTTCCTTACTTGTTTGCTCACACTCCATTCTGGTGGGCGCGAGAGGATTTGAACCTCTGACCTTCTCGATGTCACCGAGACACTCTAACCAACTGAGCTACGCGCCCGTTCTAATTTTTATTGTTATACTCCTAACAATATCATTAACTCTTTATCTGTAAAGAACTGACAGAACTGACGGGGGTTATTGACATAAAAAAAGTTTTATGTATACTTAAAATATAATTAATAATTGTAAAAACTTTAAGTATGATTAAAAAATATATTAAACGCAAAATTTATCTTAAAAAAATCAGCCCCTTTGTTGATAAGGATATTATTAAAGTTATTGTTGGTCAACGCAGGGTTGGAAAAAGTTATCTACTTTTTCAGATTATGGATTTAATCAAATCTAAACATAAAAATGCCCATATTATTTATATTAATAAAGAGCTAAATGAATTTGATAAAATTAAAGGTTATCAGGATCTTTTAGATTATATTAAAAAACATATTAGGCAAAATGTTAAAAAAAATTATATTTTTATTGATGAAATTCAAGATATTGATAAATTTGAAAAAGCATTGCGAAGCTTAAAAGCAGAAGGCGGTTATGATATTTATTGCACAGGAAGTAACGCAAATTTATTATCAGGTGAACTAGCGACTTATTTAAGTGGTCGTTATATAGAAATTAAAGTTTTTGGTTTATCTTATCTAGAATTTTTAGAGTTTCATAAATTAAAAAATAATAAAGATTCTCTCTTGCAATATATAAAATATGGGGGTTTGCCTTATTTAATTAATTTAGACTTAAAAGACGAAGTAGTTTATGGTTATTTAAAAAGTATTTATAGTACGATTTTATTAAAAGACATTGTTGATAGATATAAAATTCGCAATATCCCCTTTTTAGAAAATTTAGTTGAGTATTTAGCTGATAATGTTGGCAGTTTAGTTTCAGCAAAAAAAATCAGCGATTTTTTAAAATCGCAAAAAATAAATATCTCGCCAAATATTGTTTTGGATTATTTATCTTTTTTATCTAACGCTTTTTTTATTTTTAAAGTTCCGCGATCTAATATTCAAGGCAAAAAAGTTTTTGAAATTAATGATAAATACTACTTTGAAGATTTAGGTTTAAGACACTCTGTTATTGGTTACAAACAACCTGATATTAATAAAATTTTAGAAAATTTAGTATTTTTGCATTTGCAAATATTGGGGTATAAAATCACTGTTGGTCAATTAAAAAATAAGGAAATAGATTTTGTTTGCGAAAAACAGAATAAAAAAATTTACATTCAAGTTGCTTATATTATTACAGACGAAAACAAAGAAAGAGAGTTTGGAAATTTATTAGAGATTCAAGATAATTTTCCCAAAATTGTGGTTTCCATGGACGAAATGATTAGCGAAGAAAGTTATAAAGGGATAAAACATATTAATATAAGAGATTTTTTAAGTAATTTTATGTTAAAATAAACTTGGAGGTGATTAAGGTGGACAATGGAAAGAAAAAACCTTATGAAAAACCGACTCTCAAAAAAGAGGCAACCATGCAATTTCCTGTGGAAATGATTAATAAATCAACAGGAAGTAAAGTTGTCTGTAAACAGTGCTCTAGTTGTCACGGGTGTCGGTGAATTTTAGTTAGGAGTTAGCGGGTAGTCTCCATTTAAAAAAAACTACCCAACCATTTTTTATGGAAAAAATTGTTATAAAAGGGGCTTCGGAAAATAATTTGAAGCAAATAAATTTAGATATTCCAAAGAAAAAAATGGTTGTTTTTACTGGTGTTTCTGGGTCGGGAAAATCAAGTTTAGTTTTTGATACTATTTTTGCGGAAAGCCAACGGCTTTATTTATCAAATCTTTCTTCTTATGCCAAGCAACTGATCAAAGTAATGGCGAAACCAAAAGTAAAAAGTATTTCTGGTTTAAGTCCGGCATTGTCCATTAAACAAGCAACTGCAAGCAGAATGAGCCATTCTACGCTAGGAACAATAACGGGTTTGAGTGATTTACTCCGCTTGTTGTATTTAAAAACAGGGACTCCGTTTTGCCCAAAATGTAATATTACTTTAGAAAGTAGATCGTTTGAAAAAGTAAGCCAAGATATTAAAAAAGAATTTTTAGGTCAAAAGATATTAATTTTAGCTTCTCTTGAAAAATACAGAGGGAGCGATATAGGATACAAAGGATTATCAAAATTATTTGAAAGATTACAACGGCGCGGTTTTGAAAGAATAAGAATTCAAGACAAAATCAAACGATTAGATGACAAAACTTTAAAAATAGATGTTGAAGAAAAATTACAATTAGATTTAGTTGTTGGAGAAATTAAAACAAAAAAAGACAACGCAAAAGAGTTAGAAATTTTGTTGAAAAAAGCGTTTTATTTTTCAAACGGGCTAATTTTAATTAAGGGCGCGTAAAAAGAAAAAATATTTTCCGAGAAAAATAATTGTCCAAAATGCGGGTTTGGTTTATATGAACTGGAAATTCAAGATTTTTCTTTTCATAACCCAGCTGGCGCTTGCCCAGAATGCAATGGGAAAGGCGAAATACTAACCTTTGATCCAGATTTAATTATTCCAGATAGAAACAAGACATTGTTAGAAGGAGCAATTTTGCCTTGGAAAACAATGACACCCTATCACAAAAGAACATTAAGACGATTAGGTAAGCATTTTGGTTTTGATATAGAAACTCCTGTGAAAAAATTCAACGCAAAACAAATGCAAGTTATTCTTTATGGGTCAAAAGAAAAAATCAAAGATAATATTCACGGCGGAAAGTTTGATGGGGTCATTGGAGAGTTAGAAAGGGTTTACAGAAAAACAAAATCTGAAGAAACAATAAAGCAAACAGAAGAATTAATGGTTAAATCAATTTGCCCTAGTTGCAAGGGCAAAAAACTGAAGAAAGAAATTTTAGCTGTAAAAATTAATAATGCTTCAATAATTGACGCTGGTGAAATGACACTAGAAGATTTTCTGAAATTTTTAAATGAGTTAAAATTAAATGCTGACAAAAAACAAATCGCTAATTCTATTACCGAAGAGATAAAAACAAAAGTAGAAAATTTAATTAAAATAAGACCTAGACTATTTATCGATAGATAGAAAGCTTAACACTCTTAGTAAAGGAGAAATTCAACGACTTCGTTTGTCGTCCCAAATAGAATCAGGATTAAATGATTTAACCTATGTTTTAGATGAACCTACACAAGGGCTTCATGTTTTTGATACGCATAATCTAATTAAATCTCTAAATAAATTAAAAGAAAAAGGAAATACCTTGCTGATTATTGACCACAATAGAGATATAATAAATTCAAGTGATTTAATAGTTGATATGGGTCCGGGCGCTGGAAAATTTGGAGGAGAAATAGTTAGTATGGGGAGTTTGGATAAAATAAAAAAAGACAAGAACTCTTTGACTGGCCATTATCTCGCAAAAAAAGAAATAATTCCAACTCCAAAAAAGAGAAAAAAACCAAAACATTTTCTTATTTTAAAAAATGCCAACGCGAATAATCTAAAAAACATTACAGTAGAATTTCCACTAGGAGTTTTTTGCGTAATTACTGGGGTTTCTGGTTCAGGGAAAAGCAGTCTTATAAATGATTCTTTGTTAAATTGGCTTCATTTAAAAAAAGCTAAAGAACAGTCAAAAAAGAAAGGACTTAGGATTGAAGGAATGGAACATATTAAAGAAGTTATTTTTATAAACCAAGATCCGATTGGTAGAAGTAGCAGAAGTAATTCAGCCACTTATATCGGCTTGTTTGATGAACTTGCTACGCTATTTGCCAAACTTCTAGATTCTAAAACTCAAAAGTTACAAAAAGACAGCTTTAGTTTTAATTGTCCAAAAGAATGGTGTGAGGAATGTAAAGGTAAAGGAGAAATAAAAATTGAATTAGGTTTTATGGAACCCATATTTACTAAATGTCCAAAATGTAATGGCAAAAGATATAGTGAAAGAATTCTTAATATTCACTATAAAAACAAAAATATCAATGACATTTTAGAAATGAGCGCCGATGAAGCATTTGATTTTTTCCAAGAAGATTTACAAATTCAAAAATATCTTGAAATTTTAAAAAAAGTAAATCTCGGCTATATTACCTTGGGACAAAAAGCAACGACTCTTTCTGGGGGAGAAGCGCAAAGAATAAAATTAGCAAAAGAATTGATAAAGGGAACACAAGGAAAAACTTTATATTTACTAGACGAACCAACAACAGGTCTTCATTTTGAAGATACAAAAAAACTAAGGCAGGTACTGGATCTATTAGTTGAGCAAGGCAATAGCGTAATAGCTCTTGAGCATAATTTAGATGTAATAAAACACGCGGATTATGTTATTGATCTCGGTCCCTTTGGAGGAACAAGAGGGGGAGAATTAGTTGCGTTTAGCACACCGGAACAAATTGCAAGATCCCCAAAAAGCATTACTGGAAAGTTTTTGTAAGAATAAACCACTACTAACAAGGTTAATGAGTGAGGTTAAACCTCACTCATTAAAGAATTAACAGTAATACAGATAGATTATAATCAAATACATTCTTCATTGCGGATAGTAGTGGAACACGGTATTGGTAAAATGAAAATCTGGCAAATTTTAACACAAAGGTTTAGAAATAAACGCAAAGATCATACGATAATATTTAAAAACATTGCTGGAATACAGAATTTAATGTTTGGCTGAAAGTTATGTGTTTTGTGAGGGAAGGTTGCCTGTTGAAATTTTATCCCGCAGTGGGTCTATTGTTATTTTATGTCAGATTCTTATTTGATTTTATTTTTGATATAGGTTGTCAGTTGATCAACGGGCACTGTGTCTTGCGCGCAAGTTGACATATTTCTGATGATTACGGTGTTATCAAGCGCTTCGCGCTGTCCTAATATAATTGTGTATGGGATATTAAGTTTTTCCGCAAGAGCAAGTTGAGCCGACAGACGGTCCTTTGTTAATGAGTGCATAATTGGTATGTGCGCGCAACGGAGAATTTCTATAATGGCGAAAGATTTTTGTTTTGCCTCAAAACTCAGTTGTATAAAATATATTTTTGTTTTTTTGTTAATTCTAGAGCTTATCGCTTTGCTGGAAGGGGAATTTATAATACGATCTATGTTGATTGTTGCGCCAACAGCAGGCAAGATTTTCTTCAACTTTAATTGTTTTGCTAAATTGTCGTAGCGTCCTCCTGTGGCAAGTACGGCGGTATTTTTTTGCGTGTTTACTTTTCCTTGTTTATCATCCATTTTTTTTGTTGTGGTTGGTGTTTTGGTATTTTTATTTTCCATAACCTGAAAGACCGTTTGATTATAGTAATTAAATTCCCCAATGAGTGAATTATTAATTCTATATTCTATATTCATAGCGTCAAGATATTCAAGTACCTCTCTAAAATGTGCTTTCATTGGTGTATTGAGAAAAGCTAAGGATTCAGGGGCGCCTATTTTTATATTTTGGCAGTTAAAATTATTGCACAAAAGCAAAGTAAAAGGGTTTATTTTTAACTGTTTTTTGCAACGAGCGCAGAGACTAGAAATATTTTTTGTATAATATGATACTAACGCCTTTTTATATAGTTGTTGCGAAGTTTTATCGCCAATACTATTAATTTGTATATAAAGATCATTAAATCCCGCTTCGTTTAAGATAATCATAATAACTTTTATTATCGTGGCATCGGCAATACTTTTATTTGTACCGAGTATGTCAAGTCCAAATCGGCGGTTTTCTACGGGTGTTTTATTATCTCCCGCAAATTTACTATAAAAAAATGAACCATAATGGTAAAACATAGTTGGTTGTGGCGTGGTCTGTAAGTTCTTTTCAACATAAATACGGGTTATACTTGGAGCCGCTTCTTTTCTTAGGATAATTTGTGTTTTGTCTTCCCCTTGAAATGAGTGTAATTTTTGTTCGTTTTGTTTATTATTTTCTTTTGTTCCTGCGCTATAAAGTGTCTCTTGTTCTAAGATAGGAAGTTCTATTGGGTTGAATCCATAATAAAGCGCTATCTCAGATGCTTTTTCAAACAATCCTTGATAATTAAAATAGTCTGTTTCTTGTAGATCTCGTGTGCCTGGCACAGATGATATTGTATTTTTTTTTATTAATTTTTTTGGCATTTTATTTTCGGGTTAAGGGTTATACCATTTTCTAAAAACCAGTTTGTTTATTCCGGAAATCCTGGAAAGAAAGTGGCTGTACTTAAGGGAAAAAGACGCAATATTGTTCGCCCAACAACAAGATCGCGCGGCAAAACACCCCAAGTCCTAGAATCAGAGCTCACTGGCCTATTGTCGCCCATAACAAAAAATTCGTCAGCGCCTAGTGTGATTTTTATATCCTTACCATCTATTTGTCTGTATCTAATATATGGTTCGTTTAAAATAAAAGGCGTGAGATTGTCTTTGTTTGTGATTGACACTACACCCTTTTTTATAACAAGAGTTTCGCCTGGTAATCCAACTAATCGTTTAATATTAAAAATTTTCTGATGGGTTGGGTTTTGCAAGACAATTACATCGCCACGCGCGGGTTCTTTAAAACGATATGATATTCCATCAACTATTATATATTGTCCACCAGCAAATGTTGGATCCATTGAACTACCTTCTACAAGGAATGGGTGCACTACAAAAAGACGAATAGGAACCACCACAAGCACTGCAAGAATAAAAAATCTTAGAGTTTCTCCAAAATAACTACTTTCTTTCACAGGCTGTCCAGCATATTTATCAGGAGTATCTTTTGGTTGCCGTTCTGTATCCTTAAGATTTAGTATATCAGGTGAACATATTTCTGGTGTCTTATCTTTCTTTTCTTCTTTCATTTTATTTTATCATTAAAATCACTTAAGTTTAAAGCTTAAAAAGAGTTTAAAACAAAAGATAAAAAGATTCTACTACAAATTACTGTTTAATACAAATAAAAATAATAAATGAAAAATTTAAAATTATTTTATAAAGTTATCCACAGCACGGTATTCTTGCGTTTTTTTATGCATATGATAGGGTAGCTATAGTGTTAGTTATTAGGTTAATTTAGATAAATATTATGGAAGAAAATATAAATAGTGTAAATAATGGCGGTAATAATACAAAACAAAAACAATTGCAAGTGATTGTATTGTTGTTGATAGGTTTTATTATTGGTTTCGTCGCGCACGCTTTTGTAGTTTCTCGTGAAGATGCCCCTGTTGTGCCAGAAGATAATCAAGCGAGTACTTTTAATGTTGTTTCTGACTTACAAGACATAGATAATACACAAGATGGTAATGGTGAAGATGAGGGCGTGATGGTAATGCCAGTGAATTCAACAACACTTAACAATATGCCAGAGAGTGGATATGCGGTTTCTGTTGCTGATCAAAAAGCTGGTGGGATAGTATATGTGTCACAACTTGTTTTTGAGAAAGAAAGTTGGTTAGCGATTCGGGAGCAAGTAGATGGTCAGATTGGCAATATCCTTGGAGCGCAACGTTATCCTGCTGGTACTCATACGGGTGTTGTAAAACTTTTACGCGATACTAAGCCTGGGCGTACATATTATGCTGTAATTTTTATTGATGATGGAGATGGGAAATTTGACTTCAAAAAAGACGCTAAGTTAACAGATACCCAAGGAAGCGTTGTAACAACAATCTTCAAAATCTATTAAATTAAAGGCTCATACACAAAAGAGCAGTTTGTTTTGTCCTTCAGTTGACGAGAGAAAATTAGTATTTTTATTTTTTGTTGCCGTACTTTTCTAAGATTTTTGGTATTATTTTGAAATCTGCGAGCAATACTTTTCTCATTGAACCATTATATAGTGCGGTGGCTGGGTGGTATAAAGGGAGAATATTAAATTGCCTGCCTGTTTTGGGGCTTTTAAGTTCGAAA
This sequence comes from Patescibacteria group bacterium, assembly GCA_018814635.1. Taxonomy (GTDB): domain Bacteria; phylum Patescibacteriota; class Minisyncoccia; order Phycocordibacterales; family JAGLOS01; genus JAGLOS01. The sequence goes on from JAHIYV010000010.1 coordinate 8,200, forward strand.
ATTTTACCGTGATCCTGTGAAATTTTTCTATCCACCGGTAAAAAGGGATGCATGGCATGCCGTCCTAGCGTAATGATTATTTTAGGTTGAATAATCTCAAGTTGTTTCCAAAGGTATTGAGTGTATAGATACCTCGTCTGGTAACGGATCTCTATTATTTGGCGCCCGACACTTGACTACATTTGTAATAAAAACATCTTTTCTTTGTAAGAGCCTGCATTTTTTAATCTCCTCGGCAATTTTATCAATTTTGATTTTTTTATTAGTGTCTTTTGTCATTACTCAAAAATTAAAAACTAAAACAAGAGTTCAACCTTTTCATCTGGTTGCGCTACTTGAGCATCAATGTCTAAATAGTCACGAATTTTTTGCGTCAAAAAACACGATGAACGAGGTTCACCAAGCGCGACAAAAACTTTATTTATTTTACCATCTTCGTCGGCTTGTTCAATAAAATCTAATAAATTATCTGAGTCTTTGTGCGCAGAATATCCATGAATTGTTTCTATTCGCGCCCGTATAATAATTTTTTCGCCATCAATCAAAACTTTTTTGGCTCCTTCTTGAATTTCTCTTCCAAGAGTACCTGCCACTTGAAATCCAACCAAAAGCAAGGTGTTATTAGGGCCTGAAAGATATTCTTTTTCATGCCGAACAATCCTCCCGCCATTTGACATCCCAGAACCCGCCATTATAACCTTTGGACTATCAATGTGAGCGATTGCGAGAGAATCGTTATGTCGTGAAATAAACCGCAACATTGAAAACTTAAAAATATCATCACCACTTTTAATTATATCGCGCGTATTATCATTATAATAATCCTCATATCTTTTATAAATTTCTGTAACTTTGATTGCAAGAGGCGAATCAAGAAAAATTGGAATCAGTGGAATTTCCTTTTTTTCAACCATATGATTAAACTCAAAAAGCATTTCTTGAGTGCGTTCAATAGAAAAAACAGGGATCAAAAGGACTCCTTTTTTGCGCGCAGTTTCAAGAATTATTTGCCGTAAAAGCGCGCGACGAATATTCTTGTCTTCGTGATTTCGATCACCATAAACACTTTCCATAACAATATATTTTGCATCATTTATTTTTTCGGTGTTATGTAAAAGAGGTGCTGGTGTATTACCAAGATCACCTGTAAAAAGTAGTTTATGGTTGTTGTATGTAATTTCAATCATCGCAGAACCCAAAATATGTCCAGCATCGCGAAAAATTATAGACAAATTATTATTTATTTTAACAGGCTCTCTGTAAGCGCAGGTTTGCCATAATTTTATAATTTTTTGCACATCTTTTTCTGTATAAGGCGGTTTTTCATTTTTACGACGCGCTTGTTGAGAAAGCACATTCATACTATCCATAAATATCAATTCGGCGATATCTTTCGTTGGTGGCGTAGAATAAATTGCCCCACAAAAACCTTCCTGAACTAATTTTGGAATTCGTCCAATATGATCAAGGTGCGCATGGGTAACAAACAAGGCATCAATTTTAGATGGTTGGTATGAAAAAGGTTCATCATTTTTTTGAGTACTTATATCTTTCCCTTGAAACAATCCACAGTCTATTAAAAAATTATAATCTTCAGATTCAATCAAAAAGTTAGACCCCGTGGGCCCAGATGCGCCGCCACAAAACGAGAGAGTAAGTGTATTTTGTTTCTGTTGTGGTTGTGATGTTGTTTTCATTTTTCAAAATACGGGATAGAAGCTTCTTGGTGATAATTTTTATATATAAAATATTTAGTGGTAATAATTGCCCCAATAACCGCAAAAACAATATCACTGATTGTGTCAGTCCAGCTGTTTAACTTATGAAATATAATCAGAGTATCAAAACTAAACTCAAACAATTCCCAAAATATTCCTATAACAATTATTATTACAACAACTAAGCCATATACATATGGAATACAACGCCGATTTTCTGGGATGTTTTTGAATCTGTTTGAAAGATAATAAACCCAAAGCGTAGCAGACCCAATCCAAACCCCGCCCAAAAAATGCATCACAATATCAAACCACCACAACCTCCAATACAAATGGTAATGCATAGCAAGAATGTTTGTGATGCTAAATAATACAACAAAAATTAACAAAAATTTGGAGTAATTTTGTTTTGTCATATAGATATATTATATAGTGTTTTAGTTATTTTTCCACACAAAAACCCGCTTAGGCCTTAGAAAAATAAATTGAGTAAGTCATTGTTATTTTTTCTAAACTCTTTCGCGGGTTTTTGTGTAGGGCTATTTGCATTGTACCCTGTTGAAAAAACAGGTGGGTTCCCGCAGTACCACACCGCAGTGTAATAAACATTAGAGATCCCAAAAAAATCTAATTAGACAAAGACAATGTCAAATAACCCTACTTTTAGTATATAACTTGCGCAAATTTATGCAACAAAAAATTGAGGGTCAAAATAATTGCAATTTTTAAAAACTTAGTGTATCTTTCAATGTAGAAAAATAGAGAAAAGGAGGAAGGAAATGAAAGACGAGAACGAAAAATTGATAGAGTCAGAAGATGTGGTTTGTCCAAACTGCCAGGCAAACCCTTGGGAGTTATCCTCTCAAGAGCTAATGACTCCCATGCAATTCCTGATAAAAAAATGGAGTGTGTGCAAGTTAAGAACAGGGCATACTTGGTAGGCCTTTACCTTTTTTCCTCTTTTGTTATAATAATAAAAATGTAGAGTAAAAGTAGAAGTAGAAAAAATGAAAATAAAAATCATAAAAAATACAATCAGTAAAAAAGAGATTGCTGATATGGCAAAAAAACAATTCGGAGATTTAATTAAAGTGGTTGTTGATATTGAACAAGAAATCATAGCAATAGGCGCGGAACTGCACGCCGATGGAGAAGTAATATTGATGGAAAAGGAAGGATCAAAATGCGAACATACATGGGGTATTAATTTATATCCAGCAATAAAAGATGAGGAATGGATTGAGTTTGATTCTTTAATTAACTTAAAACCGTCTTGTGGTAATCGTTCTCGTGGAGTTGAAAACCCACAGATTCAAAAGAAAATCAAAGATATTATCAAAAAATTGGTTTCCAGCCCCTTAGACAGTGTAAATCATTAAAACAAAAAATGAAAAAAATTTTTCACAAAAAACTTGCCTCAAAAAAATGGTCTCAACTTTCCTTGGCGAAGCAGTTGGCAAATATTGGTAGCGAAGTAAGCCGAGCCGGCAAATGGCAAAAAAGAGATAGGGATATTTTTATGGGAGTAGCGGAACGAGGATTGGAGCTTTTTGACATAACTCTTAAAGATGTTCGTTGGAAAAGTCGTCTTCGAGAAATTGCCAGAGCGCGAGAAGTTTTTTGCGATGCTATTTTGGGAGGAAAAGAATATCAAACTTCCTTTAAAGATCTTGAAAAGTATTTCTTGTATTGGGGATATTTACCATAATAAAAATATTATTAGCTATAGCTTGTCGGGTGACAAAAAAATATTATGAAATTTATTAAAACAATTTTAATTTTTACAGGTGTTTTGTTGGTAGCAGTATTCGCATCGTTTAATTTTTGTTTGGCGGATGGTATGGTTATTTATAAACCGGATCCTTATGCTGATCGTTGGGATTATGCAACGGAAAATACTCAGCAAGCGTTTATTAATTACAAGGATGGTTTGCAAAAAATGATTTTAAGTATTGACATAGAACCAACGGTTAAAGACGCTGTTTGGGTTTTTCCCGTTCCCGCCAACCCAAACAAAGTAATTATTGATGTGATAACAAAAATGCCAAAATTATTAACGGGCGGAGAAGAAATCACAAAAAAAGCAAAAAAGGAATTAGATGATATTAAAGAAGTTTTATTTGCCACCCAAATTTACCCAAGTTTGTTTTTTTCGTCTTTCGGAGGATTTGATATGGGGGGTAGCCTAGACATAAGATCAACAATAGATTTCACGCCAAAATCTATTCCTCAAGATATTCAAGTTTATGAGCATTTAGAAAAAGAAGGTATTACCACTGAAATCCTAACAGCGAAAACTGCTCAGGCGTTATACCAATATTTAAACAACAAAGGATTAAGTGTTGAGCAAAATAGCATTCCCGTTTTAGATACTTATATTGGCAAAGATTTTACTTTTGTTGTTTCATGGCTTTCTTCTTCGTCTCAAGAAAACATAAATAACAAAAACTTAATAAAAACAATCGCTAAAATACTATCATTAGATTTAAATGATCCAACAATAAATTGGAATACTTTGTCCTCAGTAGATAACCACACTCTCAACATGGTAATAACCAGACTAATAATGTTGAAAAATACTAAACCCGAGGGCCAAGAACGATTATTAACGGAATTAGAATGGAGCTTAAGTGTTACTCAAAAAAATGACTGGGCTTTTTGGAATTTATTAGATATTTATCAGCCTATTATTCAAAAACCTGTCTCACAACAACAAAAACAACAAAAAGGTGTGTTTGTAACATTTCCAACAAAAAAAATTTACTATCCATTATTACCAACAAGTGTTTATAAAAGCAAGGTTATACCGGCCACCATTCGCGTAATGGGGTTTGTCAGTCCAAAAGTTTTTCAAGATATTAAAGCGTATACTCATACGGAATATTTTATTGATAGCGATTATGACAAAAGTTCGGAACTGAAAAATTTTTATAACAATGATCAAAATACGGGTAAAACAAAATACACAAAAATAAAAATTAATGCTCCGTCAAAAATGCTTACTGAAGATTTATGGATAAGTAAAACTCCGCCGTTAAAAACTGTTTATAGCTCACTGTTTGCAGAACACCCGATTATAAGTACTATTTTCTTGTTAATTTTACTCTCAATAGTAACAGGTTTAATTACAAGTGTGCTGGTGTTTAGAGAAGCCAGAAACAAAAAAGGTTTAATTAAGTTCGGATTACTAAGTTTATTTAATTGTTTGTCTATTGTTGGATTTTTAATTGCCGTTAAAATTACCAATACCAAAGCAATTCAAGCAGAAGAACAAGAAATGATATTAAAATTAGAACTTAAAGAAATAATAGCGCGCCAAAGAGATTCAAGAAAACTTATTTTTGTTCCTTTGTTTTCAATAGCATTTTTGTTGATAACGCATATTGCAATTGTATTGATAAAATTAAGTTTATAGTTTTTAGGAGTAGAAGGGTTAGAAAAAATTATTCCAAAATTCCGTCAAGGTTTACATCATATAAAATTTGTTCAGAAATAAGGCGATAGTTGATCAGTTCGTTTTCGTTAAACCAAATTTTTATCTCTTTTTTTGCTTCCTCAACATCGCCAGAGGCATGTATAAGATTTCTCACTGAGCGCTTGTCTGCATCGGCAAGCCGGTAAGAATCAAGAGTAAAATCACCTCGTATTGTTCCCACATCGCTTGTCAACGGTTCTGTGCCGCCAGTAATTTTTCTTACCAGCTCAATCGCTTGATTCCCCTCCCAAACCATTACAACAACAGGGCCCGAAGAAAGATATTTTGTGTTTGCCTCCAAAATCGCAAGACCATTTTCACGATAAGTTCTATATGGAGATTTTTCTCCTTTTCTCTCATAAGAAGCGGAGGCTTTTTTACCAACATTTTCAAGCCATTCTTCTCCTCCAACCATATAATGCTCTTTTGCTTTTTTTGAGCTTGGGATTGTTATTTTAAGACCAATGAGTTTTAATCCTACTCTTTCATATCTTTTTAGAATTTCTCCAATCAGAGCGCGCTGGATACCATCTGGTTTAATAATAACAAAGGACCATTCTTTTTGTTGTTTTTGTAACATAGACAATTTTCTAAAAATAATGATTAATAATAAAAAGTAAAACTCTTACTCTTAGAGACTGTTTAAAAGTAGTAACTGTATGGTAACATAAAAAACAAGAAACAACGAAAGCTAGCTTGTCACCTCCAATGTCATTCCAACTTCAAGTAGTCCTAAAAGTAAAAATATTACTAACAAGGATTGCCTACTTGGAGGTTCGACCTCCAAGGCATCACGCAAAAATAATTTTTCAAAATAGCTTTTTCCTTGTATAATGCGCGCATGGAAAAACAAAAAGAAATACAACAAAAATTCGCCGTTCTCAAAAAACATTTGAATGAAAAAACCAGAAGATTATGGTGCGGCACCGAAGCACTGGCTATTGGCTCAGGTGGCATTACAGTGGTGTCAAAAGCCACAAACATATCGCATCCCACCATACGGCGCGGGATAAAAGAAATAAATAAGCCTGAAACGATAGAAGTGAATCGTGTGCGGAAAGAGGGCGGTGGAAGAAAAACATTGGAAAAAAATGACAAGACTTTGCAAACGGACATCGAAAAACTGATTGAGCCTGCGACAATAGGCGATCCCGAATCTCCTTTAAGGTGGATATTCAAAAGCGCTCAGCGTATAGCTGACGAATTAAATAAAAAGAAACACCGCAGCAGTCCGCGTTCAGTAAGCCGGATTTTACACGATATGGATTTTTCTCTGCAGGCCAACAGAAAAACATAAAAAGGCAGCAAAAACAATCCTGACAGAAACAAGCAGTTTAATTTTATCAATGAAAAAACCAAAGAATTCCAAAAGAACAACTCACCTGTATTATCAGTCGACACTAAAAAGAAAGAAAACATCGGTAATTTTAAAAATAACGGGCAAGAATATCATAAAAAAGGAGTGCCGGAAAAAGTAAATGTGTATGATTTCATCGACCAAGAAAAAGGCAAAGTTTCCCCATATGGAGTGTATGACTTGGATAAGAACAAAGGCTGGGTGAATGTCGGTATTAGCTCAGACACGGCCGCCTTCGCAGTGAACAGCATCCGTGCATGGTGGTATGATTTGGGGAAAAAGATTTACAAAGATATTAAAGGAATTTTGATAACCGCCGATTGTGGCGGAAGCAATGGCTACCGAGTACGCCTGTGGAAAACCGAGTTGCAAAAATTGGCTACGGAATTGCAACTAATCATCAATGTCTCTCATTTTCCGCCGGGAACCAGTAAATGGAACAAGATTGAACACAAGTTATTTTGTTTTATTTCTAAAAATTGGAGAGGAAAACCGCTGATTGATTTATCCACGGTCGTTAATTTAATCGGTAGCGTCAAAACCAAAAACGGCCTGACCGTTAAGGCTCAGCTGGATGAAAATTATTACGCGAAGGGAATTAAAATATCGGATGAGGAATTTAATGCTGTTAAGCTGGAACAAGATGTTTTTCACGGAGAGTGGAATTATCGGATTAGTCCTTGATGTTTTGAAAAATTATTTTTGCGTGGTGACTAAGTAGGCAATCCAAGTAGAGTTATCAAGGTCACATTGAAGGGGAGCCCTCTAAAAAGATATTATACAACTTAGGAGTTGAGCTTCTAAGTGAACTTATTTCTGGATTAGGTCTGCCAATTCTTTGCATTTTTTCTCCATAAGTTCTTTTGAATTAGCTTCCATATTTAATCGCAAAACAGGGTCAGTTTCTGATGATCTTAAGTTGAAATGCCAGTTGTCAAAAGACATAGAAATCCCGTCTATTTTTTCAATTTTCATACTTTGATTTTTATAATAATTTTCCACCTCTGCAAGTTTTTGATCTTGTTTTGTTTTGTTATCAAACTGAAAATTAGTTTCTTCAATTATAAAATATTTTTTTCTAAATTCGTCCAAAATATCATCAACACTTTTTTCTTCGTTTGAAATTGCTTGTAGAAAAACAACTGCCGCTAAAATTCCATCATCAATTTTATAAAAATCTCTAAAAATATAGTGCCCCGATGTTTCGCTTCCCAAAACAGCGTCAGGGTTTTGAGTAAGGGCAAGTTTTATCATTATATGCCACGGTTTGGTTACTAAAACTTTTCCGCCTGCTTTTTCCACAACATATCTAACCACATTACTTGTACGAACTTCTACCACCACTTCGTTTCCGGGATAATTTCTAATCAAATATCTACCCATCAATGCTGAGATATAACTTGGAAAAATAACATCCCCACTTCTATCAAAAGCATAAAAACGATCGGCATCTCCATCAAACATAAAACCCAAATCAGCTTTTTCCTCAACTATTTTTCTTTTTAAGTCTATCTGGTTCTTCGCAATTTTTGGGTTTGTTTCGTGGTTTGGAAAATTACCATCAAGCGTAGTATAAAGAGGAATAATTTCTAAGCCAGTATCCTCAAAAATTTTTTCTAATGAAAGTCCCGCCATAGCGTTTCCCGCATCCATTACAATTTTTAGTTTTTTGAATGGCGTTTTTATAAATTGCCTTATTTCTTTTATATACTCTTCTAAAATAGTTGTATTTTCTACAATTCCGCTTGCTTTAGAAGTTGGTATTTTTATATCACTTAATGCCACTTCTTTTATTTTTGCAAGATGTTGATCTGTAAGTATTGTATTCCCAGAAAAAACAAACTTAAAACCATTAAAGTTTTTAGTCATATGCGAAGCTGTAATCAGAATAGCTGGAAGATTAAAATGCGCGGATGCGTAATTATAATGAGGAGAGCTTGCAAGACCGATATTCAAGACATCTATCCCTGTTGATATTATGCCGTTAATTAATGCCACCGAAAGCTCTTCTGATGAAAGCCGTATATCTCTACCCACAATTACCTTGTTTGGCGTGCCTTTTGGGTCGTTAGATTTTAAGTAATCTGCATATACTTGCCCAATACTAAAAGCCACTTCCTCGTTTATCTTTGTGGGATATTCCCCTCGTATGTCATATTTTTTGAAAATTGATGCTAACATATTTTTCTTTTGGGCTCTGTAACAAGATATTATTTTTACTTTTTTACTATAAAAATATTATAGTCATAATAACACACAAAGAGTTTTTTGAACCTTTTTTCTTTCATTTTCTTCTTAGAGCCTGTTTAAAAACTTCATTCCGGCTAAAAATTCCCACCCAGCACCTTCTTTTACAAAACAATTATTTTTAATACTTACAAAACAGTAATTTACTACTGTAATGTAAGAAAATTTTTTCGTAAAAAAAGGTGCTGGGTGG
>JAHIYV010000011.1 GCA_018814635.1 Patescibacteria group bacterium
CTTCAAACTCGAGCTTCTTTCAGCAAAGACAAAACTTAATCATTTTGCCCTTCGGTCGAAAATTTATGTTCGCGCATTGATGGCAAGTTTCAAAGAACTGCAAAATTTACAAAAAAATGCGCGCGTAAGGTGAGTTATTAAATTATCAAGCTATGTGCGACCTAAAAATAATTTGCCAAAAAACTTTCTAATAAAAAAGAGATTTTTTATTATTTCACACAACTCGTTATTATACGAAAGCAAATGTATAGATATAAACAAATTAATAATAATCCTTTACAAGTTCATTGTATCAGCTTTCACAAAATTATCAAAAAAAGACCTTAAACATTAAATATCAAAAAAATTGCGCGCATTTTGGACTAATTTTTTGGTAATAGTGTTCTCATTCTCGTTACGAATAAGCGCGATTTTTTTAACTATGTCTGATATAAAAATGGGCTCGCAGCGTTTTCCGCGGTGTGGTATTGGCGCGAGATATGGAGCGTCAGTTTCTGCCATCATCTTGTCTATTGAAATATATCGTATTACATCGTCATAATCGCGCGCCCACGAAATTATACCCGTAAAAGATATTGAAAAATCAAGATTAAGATATTTTTTCGCCATTTCAACATCACCTAAAAAACAATGAATATTGCCTTGTAACAAGTCGCCGTATTCTCTTTTTTTGACTGTCAAAATATCTAATAAATCTGAGTATGCTTCGCGACAATGTATCATAAGTGGTTTTTTTAATTGTGCAGCAAAATCAATATGAGATTCAAATAATTCTTTTTGGCGATGTTTCTCGCCACTATCACCAGCATTTATTCTAAAATAATCCAGCCCACATTCACCAATCGCCACAATTTTTGGATAAGTTGTGGCGATCTTATAGTAAAACTCCAAATCAAATTTTTCTTCAGTATTATCTGTGGGATGAATACCCACGGTCGCAAAACAATTTTTATTCTTGACGGACATTTCACATACATATTGTGATGTCTTACTATCTGTCCCAATATTTATTACCCAAACATAATTGTTATTTGTTTGTTTTAGTACTTCATCACGATCTGCGTCAAATTGCTTATCATTTAGATGAGCGTGTATATCAATATATTTTGGACTCATAAAAATGTTATTTTTCTGTTTGAACTCTAACAAAAAGTGGTTTATCTAAACACTCGGTTTGAAAAGAGATCGGCTCATTATTAGAAACAGTATTAGAAACAGTCACACCTAACGCTTTTGTTATTTTCTCCGCAGTGTCCGGTAATATCGGCGCAACCATTTGTGTAATCCAATAAATACCATACAAAACATTCCATAAAATATTTTCCGTTTTGTTTTTATCTTCTTTTATTAATTTGAAGGGCTCATAATCTGTAATATAACCATCTAATAATCCAACCAAGCGCCAGATTGTGTCGGCTGCGTTTTGTATGTCATATTTATCCATTTTTGCGACATAATCAGGTAATATATTTTTTTGGACTATATACGGAATACTATAATCTTTGAGCGTTTCCATTCCTGTTAGTGTCTCACGCGTAATTTGAAGAGGTGTATCTATGTCCAAACGACGCTCTATTTTTCCATCAAAATATTGTTCTGCCATTTTAAGAGTTCGCGAAACTAAGTTACCAAGTCCGTTCGCAAGATTAGCGTTGTAGGTTTCAATAAATTTTTCTTTGGTAAAATCACCATCTTCAAAAGGAGAAATTTCTCGCGCAACGAAATATCTAAACGCGTCAGCGCCATAAGCATCAATATATTCCTCAGGATCAACCACATTACCAATAGATTTGGACATTTTCCTGCCCTGTGAGGTTACAAACCCATGTACTAAAATTGTTTTTGGCATAGGCAAACCCGCCGACAAAAGCATCGCTGGCCAAACAATCGCGTGAAAACGGAAAATATCTTTCCCGACAATGTGTACATTGGCGGGCCAAAATTGTTCCATAAGTTTCTCTTTTTTTGAGCCATACCCAAGCGCGGATATATAATTTATTAATGCTTCTGTCCAGACATATATAGTTTGTCCGGAATTATTAGGCACGGGTATTCCCCATATAATATCTCTCTCGGGCCTTGAACAGCTGATATCTTTAATTCCTTCTTCTAAAATAGTTATCATTTCTTTTTTCCGAGCATTTGGAATAATTTTTATTTCATCGGATTGGATAAGTTGCTGTATTTGTGGAGCATATTTAGATAGCTTAAAGAAAAAATTTTCTTCTTCAATAATTTCTGGTTCTTTGTTGTGGTAAGGACACTTGCCATCCATTAACTCTTTTTCAGTTATAAAACTTTCACAGCCAACACAATACTTTCCTTTATATACAGCTTTATAAATATCTCCTTTTTTTTCAGCATTTTTCCACCA
>JAHIYV010000093.1 GCA_018814635.1 Patescibacteria group bacterium
ATGTATTTACAGCTTTGGCTGACTAATACTAATTCTAATTCTAACTTCAATGACTTAGCTTGAAGTAGAAAAAGGCTAAATGAGAGTTATGTTGGAATAAAGACATAACTCTCTTTGGTCTGTATTTATTAATTAATAATATATGAAAATAAAAAAATACTTAACAATTCCTTTTGCGGCATTTGCAATATTGGTTTTTATGTGTCCTAGCGCAGTTATTGCCGGCGTTGGCATAAGCCCCTCTGATATTGTTGCTGGGTATTTGCTTCCGGGATCTAATTTCTCAAAAACTTTTACCGTAAGCCGCGGCGACCCTGTTGAAGATATGCGGATAGATATTGAAGTGACAGAAGGCGACGAGATTAAAGGATGGACTACTTTTACCCCCGGGTCTGGTTTTATTGCTCCAAAAGGCGAACAGCAGAGTCCTTTTGTTGTTAATATAAATGCGCCGAGCGGTGTAAAGTTAGGGGACTATAACGGAGTCATTACGATAAAGTCAATTCCGATAAGCAAAGAAAAAGCCAGCGACGTTTCAACTATTTCATCAGCCGCAATAAGAGTGAAATTAACCGTGATAGATAAAGAAATATCTCAATATGAAATTCTATCAATCCAAGTTCCCAAGATAAAAAAAGGCGACCCTATAAGTGCTGTGCTTAAATTAAAAAATGAAGGTAACACTCCAGCGAAACCAGCAGAAATACATATGGATGTTATTAGTCTATTTTCCAAAGACGTATTGGAGTCGCATGTTATTTCAGAAATAGGCAGTGTCAAGCCTTTTTTAACTGACGGGATTGGAGAAATTTTAATTCAAAGCCCTACTAAATTAGACATTGGGCAGTATTGGATAGATGTGACTGCTTATGGAGAAAAGAAAGAAATCTTAAAAAACGAAAAGGTTATGCTGGAAATAGAAGAAAAAATTATTGAGCAAACAACTGAAAAAGCAGTTGAGAAAACAATCGGCGAAGAAGCTGAGAAAGGATTTGATTTAACCAAAGGATTATATATTTTTACAGAGATTATTTTAGTAAGTTTATTGGTCGTATTTATTTTTAAAAGAAAAAGCGCAGGAAAAAAGACAAGAAAAAATAAATGATTGGTGTAAAATAATATGCATAGAAGAATTAGTTTTTTTATTGTTGTGTTTTTATTTTTTTGCCTATCTGTAAAAGCTGATAATAGTTTGACAACTGTAACTGTAGATCTTGAAAATTTTCCTGTTCCGGTAAACTTATCAGCAACCGTAATCAATTCAACGCAAATTAATCTTAATTGGGACAATGTTGTTAATGCGGTATCGTATAAGATTTATCGCAACAGTGTTTTTATTGGGTCTTCTTCTTCTAATTCTTATAACGACACTGGATTATCCCTAGGCGCAACATATTCATATAGTATTTCAGGAATAAATACTTTTGGAGGTGAGTCTGATCAAAGCTTGCCAGTTTCTGTGACTATTTCTTCTGGTGGAGGTGGCGGAGGTGCGGGTCTGTTTTTGAAAATATTTAGTCCGCCTATTCCTCCAGGTCCTAGCCAAGGTAATCCTAATGGCGGATTTAGAGTTTTAATCAATCAAGGAAAAAAAATAACATTCAATCGAATGGTTGACTTAAATTTATTCGCCGGTTCTAATACAGAGAGAATGGCAATTTCCGAAGATTCAAGCTTTAAGTATGCTTTTCAAGAGCAATATCAAGAAGAAAAAACTTGGACTTTGTCAGATGGCGAAGGAGAAAAAACTATTTATGTGAAATTCTATACTCGCGAAGGCAAGAGCTCGGACATTTTTTCTGCTACCATTACTTATAGCGAAGAATCTTCATTCAAAGAAAAAATAATAGAAAGGGTGCGGGAAATAATCAAAAAGATTTCAGAGCTAGAGATTGCTATGCAGATTCCACCAGAGAAAATCGCTAAAATTATTATTGAACCGGGAAAAATTAAACCTTTAGAGGCTCCTATTGAAGAATTAGCGCCAAAAGAAGCCCTTTTAGCACCACAAAAAGAAAAAGGTAATGAATTTCTTACTGAATTTACTTTAATGCCTTTGTTGGAAGAAATAAAGGAATTGGCTAAAAAATTCCCGCAATTAGAGAAGACTTTTGAAGAACTTGGTATTGAAAAAATCACTGACCTTGCGAAGTTAAGAACTGTCAAATTAACTTTGCCCGGATTAACTGAAAGGGTTGGTTTGCCGACTACAGAAATTGAGCCAGGTAAATTTGCTTTACCAAAAGCAGTTCCTATCTCTAAATTGTCGTCAGAGTTTAAGCAAAAACTGCCCAGTGAAATTGTTTTTGCCAAAACCGGCGGCGAGTTGATAGATTTTGCTATCAATTTAACCTTTACAGAACAAGGCAAACTCCAACAGAGAATTAAAACAATTTCTGGCAAACCATTGCAATTAATAGTTAAGCCGAGTCAGCCAGTTAAGAGCGTTAAGGGTTATGTGGTTTTCAGGTATGGAAAACCACAAGAGATTTCTTCTCAGCTTCCTTTTAATTATTTAACAGCTTCTATAGTTTTTGCCAGTCAAGACCTTGTTCAGCCGCAAGAACAGTATGGCAAGGTTGAAGAAAAATTAATTCTTTTAAAATTTGAATACACTGACCCCGATGAAGATGGAATATATACTGCCGAGATTCAAGCGCCTTTAGTTGAAGGTGAGTATGAGATTATCACAGTTCTAGACTTTGAAGACGAAGAATTAGGCGCGAAAGAAATTCAACTGATTATTGTTATTGACCCTGAAGGATATATTTTTGAAAAACAAGGCAGAAAAGAAACCCGAATTTCTCGAGCCGTTGTTTCTCTTTATTGGCTGAATACAGAAACCAAGCAATATCAGCTCTGGCCAGCTAATGAGTATCAACAGGAAAATCCTCAGATTACTGATGCAACCGGCAAATACTCATTTTTAGCGCCAGAAGGAAGTTATTATTTAAAGGTTGAAGCTCCAAATTATCTTGTTTATGAAGGCAAGCCATTTCAATTTAAAGAAGCCAATGGAGTGAATATCAACATAGAGTTAAAGACCGAATATTGGTGGCTGAAAGTTGTTGATATAAAAATTATTTTACTGATTATTTCTATTCTTCTACTATTGTTTTATAATTTTTATCGCGGTAAAATTAGAAAAAGAAAAGAATCCTAAATAAAAAATAATTAGAAGTTAGAAATTTTTAAGATATGATTTTATTCAACGAAAACAATACACTAAATAAAAAATAAACCTTCAGAAAATGTTGTCAAAGATTTAAATAATGAAGAAATTTCAGTTTAATGGCAGAAATTTGTTGAAAGCAAAATCGAAACTGAAGCTCAAACAGAGATAAAAAACTTATTAGAGATTTTGGTTAATAAAATTAAGACGCAATAATTTTTTATAAATCTTTGTTATAGGGTCTTATCTTTGTTATAAGGTCTTACTTCTTGACTTCGGCACTTTTGTTAAAAATACATAAAAAGGATTAAATAATGGCTTAAACACAGGCATGAACTTTTAAAATAGGTGTCCCATTACGGAAGTCAAGAAAAAAAGTCCTATAAAAAAAGAAACTAAAATAGCAGA
>JAHIYV010000094.1 GCA_018814635.1 Patescibacteria group bacterium
ATCCTTAGTCTGTCTGCGCCGTCAGTTGGTTAATGTCGTCTGGATGATGCTGAAGCATAAAACTGAATACCGTTTGCCTGTTGTTTGATTAAACAAATTATTTACAAAATCGCTTGACTTTTTCTCATAGCGGATCTCTCCCTTTTTGCCCGCCCGAGCGTTCCGTTTTGGTTCTGCCGCGCGAAGCGCGGCAATGGGTCAATTTCTTTCAAAAAAAGTTCGCGCGAAGTGTATAATTACAGCACCAGTATTAAACTTTCAGAAATTTTGATACTGGTGCCCAGAGCGGGAGTTGAACCCGCACGAGCATAATGCTCACACGCCCCTCAAGCGTGCGCGTCTACCAATTCCGCCATCTGGACAATAACAATATTGTATCAAATACAAGCACAAAAAAGAAATAAGGGGGTATGTTTATTTTTTCCACCTTTTAAGCGTTGGAATAAAAGTTTTTGTTTGCTCAATTTGCGCTTCAGGTATTTTCATTTGTTTCATAATCTCAACACATTTTTCAGTCATTTGTTCCATAGCGATATTTGGTTCAAAAAAATTACCCTTCTGAAAACAATGTTGGCAATATTCTTGATTTTGACTACCATCGGCATTAACACCAAAATTTTCTGGTTTTACCATAGGCATAGCACAACTTTGACAAAATATTTCTTTTGATTGTGTTGTGTCTTCTATTTTTGGTTCAGAATTTTTTTCTTCTGACTCTGTTGGGGTTTGATTTACTGTAGTTTCTGTTGTTGTTTTAGGTTCTTGTTTTTCTTGTATAGGATTCTTTTCTTCTTTTGTATCTGGTGTTGACATTATTTTTCGCATTTTTCTTCTAATTTCTCGCGCTACTTTTTCGCGAATATAATATAATTTAGAACGACGAACCTTTGACCGTTTAATTATTTCTATTTTATCAATTACTGGTGAATAAAGTGGGAAAATTTTTTCAACGCCAATACCACTCAAAACTTTTCTTACTGTGAAGGTTCCTCCTTGTTCTTTGCCATGTTTAACAGCAAGAACTATACCTTCAAAAATTTGAATGCGTGTTTTGTTTTTTTCTTTAATTTTTAGATGTACCCGCACAGTACCACCAGAACGAATATCAAGTTTTTTACGCTTTTCTACATCAACAGGCGTTAATTGTATTGTTGTTTCCATTTAATTTAATATATAAAATTTAGAATAAAATAATAATACTTCGTTAATGAAGTACTAGGTAATTTACCACACAGCCCAGTTTTTCGCAACTTTTTAGATCCACTTTTTAGATCCACATCTTTTCCGTCATTTCTCTTCTCGAGGAACGACCTTTTGTCTTTAGTTACGAATTATCCCACTTGGAGGTAAAACCTCCAAGTGGCCTCCGGGTGAATCAAAATTCACCCTTGGTAAAAATTGAGCTATTTATAAAAATCAATTTTTCAATAAAACTAGCGCGTTTTTGAAATCTTTTGGGATGGGAGCTTCTACTTTTACTTTTTTACCATCGGGGTCTAAAAATTCAATGAGTTTCGCGTGGAGCGCTGGACGAGAAAAGCCAAGGGCGCATACTTGATTTGGCGCATATAAATTATCACAAACAATCGGATGGTGGATGGCTTTCATATGAACACGCAGTTGATGTGTGCGTCCGGTTTTAGGAAAAAGCTCAACATAGGAAAAATTCTGCGCATTTTTGGCGTGAATTAAAACCTTATATTCTGTGGTAGCATCCCTCAACATACCACGCGCGCCGGGTTGCGCGCTCCATTTTCTAAAATCTTTCCTATTTTTCCCGATAGGTTTATCAATTATCCCTTTCTCTTCTTTTATATTCCCATACACAAACGCGCAATATGTTTTTTTTATGTTTCTCTCTTTAAATTGTTTTTTGAAATACAAAAAAGTTTTCTGGTCTCTCGTAATAAGTAACACCCCTGTTGTATCGCGATCAAGTCGGTGTACTATTCCAGGACGATACATTGTCTCGCCTGTCGAAGATTCCCACGGTTCACCAACCTCTTTAGTTTCGGGATATTTATCCACCAGAATATCTGCTAGCGTAGTTTCTTTCGTACGCCCATCTGAGTGCACCATAAGTCCTGCCGGTTTATTTATTACAAAAAAACAGTCATTCTCATGCAGAATATCAAGTTTGTATTTTTTTTCTTTAATCATTTGTTTGTTATTATTTAATAATAAAAGAATAGCCGAAAAATCTTCTTTAGTAAATACAAAGATCGCAGTAGCTTATAAGCGAAGGAACGACAGAGAGATTAGATGTGACGGGGGTCGCACTCCCGTCACATCAAGGACTATTGCGCGCGCTTGAAAAGTCTTAAAAAATAGTATATTCTGTTTATAGGTTTGTAGTATTATTTTGAAGGGCGATTAGCTCAGTTGGCTAGAGCAACCCGTTTACACCGGGTAGGTCAGGGGTTCGAGTCCCTTATCGCCCACCATAACGAATTTGATGAGTTTTCCGCCTTGCCCGTGGACGGCTGGAAATTGATTTCAAAAAACCTTTTAATTTACTCGCAAAACTGCCCGCCGAAGCCCGAGCCGAAGGCGAGGGCGAGGCGGAAAACTCATCAAATTCAATATGGTGGAGTTTGTTGGACGAAATCCGAACTTTTTTTGAGCAAAATCCAGAGGATTTTGCGGATTGAATTCCGCCCAGCGTTTCCGCCCGCCTCCGCTTCGCTTCGGCGAGCAAAAATTCATTTTCCCCACACCCCTTTTTCTTTTTGCCCGCCTGCTTATTCACTTTCTGATTTAGAGTTTTATTGCTTCTGATTTTTCTCATTTTAATCATAATGGACTTTTAATGTTTTTGAGTTTTGGATTTGTTACCTGAGTATAAATTTGAGTTGTTCTGATATTCTGATGCCCCAAAAGTTCCTGCACATACCTAACATCAAC
>JAHIYV010000095.1 GCA_018814635.1 Patescibacteria group bacterium
ACGAATTTCGCTATAAGTAGCAATATCAAGAGATGAAAGATTGATAGGCGATATGCTAAAACCAGTTTCATTATTAGGCAAATCCGCGTTAGGAATTGGCGCCCAATCGGAACCCGTATTATATAAAACTTGATAAATAATAACCGTTTCTGAGCTTGTCGCGTGATTCCATTGAAATTCTTGCCATTCATATAGTTTTGGATGCGAAACAGAAATAGACTGCGCGTATCCAGATGGATAATAAGAACCAACATCATCTTGTAGAACAAGAGCTCCACTTTCTATTGTTGTGGTGGCGGTGACCCAAAGTTTATCTGTGTGATCGAAAAAATCTACCCAAGTATTGGCTGTGGCAAATGTATAACTTTGAATAGTTTTAGAGCTTACTTTATCAATTTGAAAACTTTTACTTTTTACATTTCCCTCAAGAATAAGAAAATGTTCGGGTGTTGGAGTTACAATTTCTGTCGTAGTGCCATAAGTACTGGAAGTGCTGTAACCAGTTTTTGTCACAGAAACTTGATAGTTGCCCGCGGCAGGGCCAGATAATAAGAAAACACCATTGTCATTCATTGTGCGTGTTATAGATACAGGAGGAATAATTGAAGGATTTACAATGGTAATTTCAGCATTAGTGACCGCTTCTCCTATCTGGTTAAAAACATTCATAACAATAGAACCACCACCATCGTTTGTTTCAATGCCAGGAGGAACCACATCAGAAACAAGAGAAACTGTTTTTGTTGTTCCTTGTATTGTCCATGAAGTTTTAACCTTCATTCTTTTATAATCCGCGGGAATACTATTCTCATCATCAACACCCAACCCATCTTCTGGGGCGTCAACATTGTCAATAATTATTTCTCTTAAATAAGTTATACCATTCAACACAATAGTTTCTTGCTGTGGTATGTCGCCTGCGGGAAGCCCTCCTTGTGTTCCTATGTTTGCGAAAGAAAGACTACGGATAAATTCCATTCGTTCGTTGGTGAGAGCAAGCGCGCCTACTCTCGCTTTATTATGCGCAGTCAAATTAATACTTACTTTAAGCGCTTCCACCACACCAAGAAAAACAACAAGAAAGATAAAGGAGGCAATTAGGATGTTTATTAAGGTAAAACCTTTATTGGTTGATAATTGATAATTGGTGGTTGGCAAATATTTTGTAGTTTTTGTTTTTGTTTTTTCCATAGCAGTTTAATTTTGAATTTTCAATTTTGAATTTTGATTTCACCCCGTTAAATAGTTAAATGCGAAGCAATTTTCGTTTTACAAAAATTATTTAACGGGGTAAATTTTTAATTTCTTAATTATTTAATGTTGAAACGATAGTAATTAAAAATCCAAATGACAAAATCCAAATTTCAAATGAATGTCAAATTATTTAATCTCAAATTATTTTTTAATTATTGCTGAAAATATCAATGTTAATTCTTGAGCTTCTTTCCATAATTCTCTTGCTCTGTTCGTTCTTCTAAATCATAATTGTTATTTTTATCTTGCATTGTTTTATTGTTTAAAAATTAAAACATTCTAACATTCAAGATTGATTCAAAATTCAAAATTGGAAATTCAAAATTACTCTACTGTCATTTTTCATTTTGATTTTTACATTCTTATTTAATTTTGTTTTTATATGCTGTCTGTTAGAGAATAAATTGGCGCTATAATTGATATTGCGAAGAAGCCAACAGCTCCACCAACAACTACTATTAAAAGGGGTTCTATAACAGAGGAAAGATCTTTTGTTGCTTGTTCAACTTCATTTTCATAAAAATCTGCTATATTTTTTAACATATTAGATAATTGACCTGTTTCTTCTCCTACTTCTATCATTCCACCTACTAGTGGTTCGTATAACTTTGGATTATCAATAAAACTTTTTGAAAGCGGTATTCCTTTTTGTATATCTCCAATCGCGTTTTCCATAACTTTTTTATAATTTGGATTTTGTAACACATCCTGTGTAATTTTTAAAGACTCAACTACTCCAACCCCGGAAGATAAAAGTGAAAAAAGAGTGCGTGTTGTTTGTGCCATATTATATTGTTTAACTATTCGTGACAGAATAGGGAGTTGTAAAACAATAAATCCTAAAAAATATTTTCCTAGTTGTGTTTTAAGAAGTGTCAAAATTCCTACAATGGAACCAACCATAAGAGATAAAATTAACAAGGTGTGGTTGGCAAAAGAGTCACTAATAAAAATAATTAATTGCGTGCTTTTAGGTAAAGTGGCTCCAAAATCTTTAAAAGTTGCTACAAGGGTAGGTATAACGAAAATAAACATTAAGATACCAATAATGACCATAACACCAATAACAAATGCGGGATATATCATTGCACCTTTTACTTTTTTATATAGAGCGTTATTTTTACTAAGCTGAGTACTTACAGTAAGTAAAGACTCTGATAAATTTCCTGATTCTTCTCCTACGCGCACCATAGAAATTATGAGTGGTGAAAAAACCTGCGGGAATTTACTTAATGCTTCAGAAAAAGAAGTACCTTTTGTGATGTTGTCATAAAATATTTGGAGTGTATTTTTAAATTTAATTTTTTTGTTTTGTTGCATAAGAATATCAAGCGCGCGCGCAAGTGGTATTCCTGCATTTATCATAACGCTAAGATTTTTAGTAAAGAGTATTTTGTCTTGAAGCGTGATTCGCGAGAACAAACTAAATTCAAAAGAAAGTAGCCATTTTTTCTTTATAATTTCAGTTACAGCAATAACAGTTTTTCCTTCCTCTTTTAATTTATTACTAAGTATGTATTTGTTCTCCGCATTAGTTTCCCCCTCCTCGTATTGTCCGTCAGGATTTTGAATTTTGTAATGAAATAAAGACATGTTATTTTTTTATAAGCCTAACTACTAATCACACGAAGAACCTCCTCAATACTTGTTTGTCCTTGCGCCGCTTTAGACATGCCGTCTTCTATCATAGAATACATACCTTCTTTTTGCGCACGCATACTTATTTCATCAGCAGTTGAGCCTTTCATAATAAGCTCCTTGATTGTATTTGTTACTTCAAGTACTTCA
The DNA here is from genome assembly GCA_018814635.1 of Patescibacteria group bacterium. GTDB lineage: Bacteria > Patescibacteriota > Minisyncoccia > Phycocordibacterales > JAGLOS01 > JAGLOS01. The sequence goes on from JAHIYV010000095.1 coordinate 3,043, forward strand.
TAAATACCCATTCTCCCTTGGTATCCGCCACCTTCGCCGTCTTTATTGGGCTGATAAAAAGGAATGGTTGTCCAGTCATCATTTGCGCTAATTATTTTTTCTTCCTTCAACAGTTTTAACACGCGATTAAGATTAACATTATCTTCAAGAGATTTTATATCTGCGTCGGTTAAAAAATATTTTTTCTTGTCTTTTCCAAGTTTTCTTACGAGCCGTTGCGCGATTACTACCTTTATTGTTGAAACAAGAAGAAATGGTTCAATTTGCATATCAACCAATCGTGGGATTGCTCCAGCCGCGGAATTGGTATGCAGTGTTGAAAGAACTAAGTGGCCAGTAAGCGCAGCATTAACTGCAATTTTTGCTGTTTCATTATCTCTAATTTCTCCAACCATAATAATGTCAGGGTCCTGTCTAACAAGAGTCCTCAACCCTATAGCGAACGAGAGACCAATATCGGCGCGCACTTGTGTTTGATTTATCCGCGCAACTTGATATTCAATCGGGTCTTCAATTGTTGAAATGTTTACTTCGGGGGTGTTTAAAATATCCAAGATGGTGTATAAGGAGGTTGTTTTTCCAGAACCAGTGGGACCAGTAACTAATATCATACCTGTTCGTTGTTTTGTTGCCCTGTGTACTCGCTCTAATGCTTCGCCGGAATATCCTAAAAATTCCAAAGTGAAGCCGGATACTGCATCCCGCAAAAGACGCATCACTATTTTTTCTCCATAATAAATAGGAAGAATAGATACCCTAAAACTTACCTGCTGGTCTGCGGTTTCTATTTTAAATCGTCCGTCTTGAGGAAGTCGTTTTTCGTCCAGCTTAAGCGCCGCCAAAACCTTAATACGCGCGGTAACACCCGAAGCCACATTTTTGGGTAAGACCATCGCGTCATGCAATATGCCGTCAATTCTATAACGGATAATAAGCTGTTTTTCAAGCGGTTCAATATGTATATCCGACGCTCTTTGAATAATTGCATGGTTAAGAAGGGTATCAACAATTTTAATAACAGGAATATCTTCAGCAAGTTTTTTGAGTTCTTTTTCATCTGTTTCGTCATCATGAGATTCCGAAAGGGTTTTAAGAGTAATGGCTTCTTTTTGTATAATATCGCCAAACTCAGCTTTTAAGCTTTTTTGATATTGAACTAAAGCGCTCTTGATAGATTCTTCATCTGTTAAACGAGGGAGTATTTTTAGGCCAACCTTTTTTTTAATAAAATCAATCGTAGCTAAGTTTTCGGTATCTAACATGGCAACCTCCAAAGTATCTTCTTTTTTTCTAAAAGCAATAATATTATATTTGCGCGCGATAGGTTCCGGAATAAGAGCAAGTGTTTCCAAATCAATTTTTTGCTCCTTGAGGCTGATAAAAGGTATGCCAAGTAAATATGATTCAGCGTGCCTTAAGTCATCACTTGTAATAATTCCTGCACTAACCAGCGTTGAACCAAGAGATGTTTTTTTTTCTTCGGCTATTTTTTCCATAGCCAAAATATCTTTTTCAGACACCAACCTAGCATCAAGTAAAAATTCTTTAAGTTGTGTTTCGTTTGTTTGCATGTTTCAAAATTAAAATGGAAAATTTACCCTGTTAAATCCTGCAAAGCGAATTTAATAGGGTTAACAGGGTAAATCTGGACGAATTTAGGAATGTTATTTTTTTCCAGACCCTTAACGAGGAGTGAAGCGAAGCGGAACGACGGAAGACAATCTCCCCCACAACCCTATACGGAAATTTTTGGCAGGCTAATTAATAAAGACGATATGAGAGTATCTGATTCATTAAACATAATTCTCTCATAAGAAGTGTATCCTTGCAATCTTAGATTCAAACCTGAACTGGGAACAATCCCTTAAAACAAAAACTTCGTTTCTGTTAAGATAATATCACTTTACAAATGGTCGATATTATCAATAACATAACGAAGTTTTTGTATGAATAATTATACACAAATTTCTCAAGAAGAACGAGCTATTATTGCTGATCTATGGAG